>JAUIGA010000227.1 GCA_030430125.1 Chloroflexia bacterium
GCCCCATCTTCGTCTCGGCGTCAACCGCCGATCGAGTGCGCGGGTTTGGGTGTTCGGAGGTGCTGCATCCGCGCCTGATCCGAGGTAATCTCCGGCCAGCGCCTGGCAATGCAGCGGCTGGCATGATGATATGGGCCAGTTGATGTGGCACGGGCGGACACTTGCTGCGCGGGCCCGCTCTTGCGGCCCACCTGCCCCGAGCGCTGCGCGGCGCAATACCGTCTTGCATCCTGATTGCCGCCTGCGTTATATGGCGCGCCGTCAGTCGAGCGCGAGAATCACGTCGTCTCGGCGGCTACGGGCATCTCCCGCGCCTGGTTCATGGCGTCCAGCAGCGTCTCCGCCGGCTGCGCGCCGTTCGCGGCGAGCGCGCCATCGAAGATGAAGAACGGCACCCCATTGACCCCCGCCGCCTGGACCTGCTGGACGACGCCGACGACTTCCCGACGCGCGTCCTCCGACGCCCACGCGATCCGTGCGCGCTCCAACGATTCGGTGGGCACGCCCACTGCGTTCGCGATCAACTCCAGCACCGCCGTGTCGCCGATGTCCTGGCCGTTCTCGAAGTAGGCAGTATGAAGACCGTCGAGCAGCGCCGACTGCTGTTCCGGTGGTGTCACCGCGATGAGCTGGTGTGCCGGGATGGTGTCGACGGCAACCGCGATGCGATTCCAATGGAAGTCCAGCCCAGCCGCCTTCCCGGCTTCCGAGGCGCGCGCGAACATGCCCTCGATCTGCTCCTGCGTCATGTTCTTGCGCAGGCGCAGGCGTTCCTGGAATGGTTCCTTCGATCCCCGCTCGACCGGATCGAGCAGGAACGGCACCCACTCGACCGTGATCGCGTCATCATGTTTCTCGCGGTAGGCGTCGATCGCGGCGTCGAGATTGCGCTTTCCGATGCGACACCACGGGCAGACGATATCCTGTACAACCTGAATCTGCATGCAAACCCCTTCCTGAGGCGGTGCGGGCACGGCGTGCGACACGCTCGTGCCACTTTCCTTTGGAAAGGATAGGCCGCGTGTCAATGCAGCGGCATCACCACGACATACGTGACGCCATGCGCCGTTCCGCCGCGCGGGGTACGGCGAGGGTTGGTATACTGGGGCCAACTGTCGCCCATTGGGCTACGAACCGTATCCCTTTGTCCACGGCCACGTACAGGTGGATCGCGCTTGTTGAGCCGTGGCGCGACGAATGACCACGAACAGAGCCCGGAGAACCGCTCATGTTTCGCTGCAAAGTCTGTGGATGGATCCACGAGGGTGTCGCACCGCCCGACGAATGCCCATCGTGTGGCGCCCCGGCTGACCGCTTCCGGGCGATGGACGCCGCCGAAATCGGCATGACCGCCAGCGAGCTGCAATCGCTGGGTATCGCCGGTCAGGGATACGACAACATCGATGTGGAAGACAGCCGGCGGATCCGGCTGCTCGCGTTCATCGACGCGTCGTTCTTTTCCCCCTTCACCATTCGTGCCGGCAAACGCTATCCGATCTTCACGGGCGACCCGCAGTGGTTCGCCGACAACATTCCCTGCATGACGGCGTGCCCATCGCACACCGACATCTCGCGCTACATCGCGCTCGTCGCTGACGGACGCTACGCGGACAGCTTCGAGCTGAACCGCGAGCACAACGTCTTCCCCGGCTGCCTCGGGCGCATGTGCGCGCGTCCGTGCGAGGATGCCTGCCGCCGCAAGGAAGTCGACGCGCCGATCGGCATCTGCTACATCAAGCGCGTCGCGGCCGACTATCGGGGCGACACCCGTCGCGAATCCCCACCGCCGCCAAACGGGCTCACCGCCGGCATCGTCGGCGCGGGTGTCGCGGGGCTGACGGTTGCCCGCCAGCTTGCCCGCAAGGGATATTCGGTCGATATCTACGAGCGATTCCCGGTTCCGGGCGGCGTGATGTGGACCGGCGTGCCCGAGTGGCGCCTGCCGCGCGACGTCATCGCCGAGGAGGTCGCGCTGATCACCGACCTGGGCGTGCGGATTCACTACAACGTCGACGTGGGCAAGGACATCACCCTGCGGGAGATGCAGGAGCGATTCGATGCCGTCGTGATGTGCGCCGGCAACCAGGTCGCGCAGTCGATGCGGGTGCCGGGTGAAGACCTGGAGGGTGTCGTTTCCGGTCTCCAGTTCCTGGAGGATGTCGCGCTCGGCCAGCAGGATGTGTGGGTCGGGCGGCGGGTGGTCACCGTTGGTGGTGGCTTCACCTCGATGGACTGCGTGCGGACGGTGTTGCGGCTCGGGTCGGAGGTCTCGGTGATGACCTATCGGCGTACCGCGAACGAGATCCCGGTCGACGCGCTGGAGCTGGAAGAGGCCGAGGTCGAAGGCGTCGAGATCCAGTACATGGTCACGCCGAAGCGGATCATCGGTGATGAGAACGGGCACGTCCGAGCGATCGAGATGGTGCGCAACGAGCTCGGCGAGCCGGACGACTCCGGGCGCCGGCGACCCAAGCCGGTTGAGGGCTCCGAGTTCCTGATTGAATGTGACATGGTGATCGCGGCCATCGGCCAGCGACAGGACAACGACTTCCTTGGTGACATGTTCAACGAGACGGACCGCCGTGGCGTGCCGTATCTCGATCAGAACATGAAGAGCTACGAATACGACAACGTCTGGGCGGCGGGCGATTACGTCATCAACCCGACGAACTTCATCTCCGCGATCGGCGAGGGCAAGCGCGTCGCCGAGGCGATCGACATTGAGCTGCGTGGCGCGACGCCGAAGCAGAAGGAGATGGAGATCACGCGGGTGCCGACCGAGTACGTGTCGACACCGAACGCATTGATCTCCGAGGGTATCGCCGAGTGGAGCATGACCTCGATGAGTCGCCGCCTGGTATGGGGCGACGACTACATCAACGTCGGTCGCCAGGGCATGCCGGTGCTGCCGGTACCGGAGCGCGGCCTGGGCACGATGGACAACACGCTCGAATCCGAAACCGGCTACACGAAGTCGATTGGGTTCGAGGAGGCAAAACGCTGCCTGCAGTGCCAGCTGAACATCTTCATCGACGGCAACCGCTGCATCCTCTGCAACAGTTGCGCCGATGTCTGCCCGCACGAGTGCATCGAGATGATCTCGCCGGACCGCATCTACAGCATCGACAACGATGTGGAGCTGGCGGAGATGGCGCGGGCGGAGCTGGGACCGTACGCGGCGGCGATGGTGATCGACGAGCGGAGTTGCATTCGCTGCGGGCTGTGTGTCGACTGGTGCCCGACGGAGTGCCTGACCATGGACCACTTCCGCCTCACCCCGGCGGAGGAGCGCGAAAGCGTCGACCTGGCGATCGTCGCGGACGGGTAGCGTCGCAACCACAATCGATGACACACGACGCGGGGAGGGGATCACACGATCCCCTCCCCGCTTGCGCTGTATGATGCAACCAGTGAAAGGAGCCCGTGATGAGTGCCTTGCGAGATGAGGGGAGGCGTCGGGCGGCGCGCGACGAACGGCCGAGGGAGTTGCTGGTGGAGCGTGGAGAGACAGTCATCATCGAGCCAGTCGTCGTGAATGGCCAGGAGATGACCCGGTATTCGGTGGTCTCCCACGAGAACACGATAGACGAGTTGCCCGATGACACCCCGGAGTCGGTTCGGGTTGCGCTGAACCTTGCTGGCGCGTGGAGCGACCTGGACGGCGACGCGATGGAAGAGGCCCTGTACTGCATCCGCCACGACAGTGTCCCGACGCCACCGATTGACCTCGACGACGAATGACCCGCTTTCTGCTCGATACAGGCCCGCTAACCGGCTATCTCAAGGGTGCGGACCGCGCCGTCTCCCTTGTTCAACCATGGCTTCTGCGACGCGAAGTGGCATCCAGTCTGCTGGTGTACGGCGAGGTGACGGTACATCTGCGGAGTCTGCCAAACGGGGAGCTCCGGCAGCGTCAACTCAGGCAGTTGGTTGTTGGAGGAGGTAGAGCCCCTGGGCCTCAATCGCGACATCATGGAGCGCTACGCCGACATCAGGCGAAGCCTGCGGCCTCCCTACGGGCCCGGATTGATCGGTGACATCGACACGCTGATCGCCGCGACAGCGATGGAGCATGGACTCACGTTGGTTACCGCGGATTCTGACTTTCACCGGATTCCCGATCTGGATGTGTTGCTCGTACCTCGCAAAATGTAGCTCGGCAGCACGCTCAACCCGGCGGCGGAGCGCGAGAATGTTGACCTGGCGATCGTCGCGGACGGGTAGCATCGGTCGATCAGCAACGTGAACGCAATGCGCCCCGGGCCGTGAGGTCCGGGGCGTGCTGCGTTTCGAGCGACTGTGCCGTCCATCTACCCGAGCAGCCCCTGCTCTTCGAGATAGCGCTGGGCAACGGGGCGAACTTCCTCGCCTCCATCATCGACACTCAGGTTCAGCTGGGCCATGGTGCTGTCGTCGAGAATCCCGGCCATCTGGTTGAGGATCTCCTCGACCTCCGGCGCCTGCTCGATCAGCTCGCCGCGCACGACCGGCGCCGCGTAGTACGGCGGGAAGAACCCCTTGTCATCCTCGAGCAGCACGAAATCCATCGAGATGATGCGACCGTCGGTGGAGAACGCCGAGATCACGTCGACATCCTCATTGTCGAGCGCCTGGTACATCAGCCCGGATTCCATGCCGCCCGACTCGCCGAACTCGATCCCATAGGCTTCCTCGAGTCCCGGCAACCCGTCGGGCCGAGCGATGAACTCCTGCGAGCCGCCAAGACTCAGGTCCGCGGCATGGGCCTCGAGATCGGAGATCTTCGTCACGCCAAGTTCTTCAGCGTGCGCGCGTCGCATCGCAAGGGCGTAGGTGTTGTTGATGCCGATCGGATCGAGCCAGATCGCGTTGAACTGGTCGGCGTAGCCGGCCTTCACCTCGTCGTAGACGAGGTCGACCACCTCTTCGGGGGCCATCTCCGGCTCCTTGAGGTCAGCGACATCCATCTCCAGGATCGTCAGGCCCGAGCCGGTGTATTCGACATGCACGTCGACATCGCCGGAGTTGCGCGCCTCATGGATCACCAGCGTGCCGCCGAGGTTGTGCTCCATCTGCACCGAATAGCCGGCATCCTCCAGCAGCAGGCCACACATTTCGGCAAGGATGAACTGCTCGGTGTAGTTGGTGCTGCCGACGGTGATCGACGGCTTGTCGTCCTGGGCGAACGTGCGCGCCGGTCCGGCCAGCGCGGTGGCGGCGACACCAGCGGACGTGGCGGCGACAAAATTCCTGCGTGTGAGACGGGACATGGAAAAACATACCTTCATGATGTTCGCCTTCTGAGCCAAACATCTGATTCGGCGATAGCGCATCCAATGTGAACGCGATTCCACAGGAAACCCTATCACAACGCACGAAGTCGACCCTCGGGCGGTTATGATCGGCCGCGCGAGGGTGCTTCTCGAATCAGTCCGCATCGTTTACGAATACCGTCGTACGTTCGCCGGAAAAACTGGTGCCGCCAATGAGTTGACAAACAGGCACAGCAGGCATATGATGCAAGTGCATCGGGAACGTGGTCCCGGAGCGGCGGGGAAACCCAAAGCACCGG
>JAUIGA010000228.1 GCA_030430125.1 Chloroflexia bacterium
GTGGGTGGTGGACATCATCTACGCCGCCGCGGATCGGTACGGGCAGCCGCGCGAGGACATGCTCCGCGTCGCGCAGTGCGAGTCGCATCTCGACCCGAGCGCGATCAACATGAACAACCCGAACGACCCCAACAGTGCGCGCGGGCTGTTCCAGTTCCGACCGAGCACGTGGGCGACGACGCCGTACGCCGACCAGGACATCTTCGACGCCGAGGCGAACGCCAACGCCGCCGCCTGGATGTGGTCGGTGGGACGTCGAAACGAATGGGCCTGCCAGTAGGTCAGCGCCTAGCTGCAACCCGGCAACCACGCAAGCCACCCTCGTCCCGGTGACGAGGGTGGCTTGCTGTCCGGATGTCAGGTTCGGGGCTCGCGGTCCGTTCCCTGCGAAAGGTGTGCCATGATGGATGCGCGCTGGTTGGCACAAGACTGCACAGGGGGTGAGCGGTGGGGTTCCTGCGAAGGCTGTGGGATTCGGCGTTTCCCATCATGAGTCGCGACAGGACGCGGTTGGATCGTGAGCGCGACGCCATCGACGACGTCGCTGAGGCAGCGGAGGGCATCGAGGGGGACGCCGGCGAGATTCGCCGGGACGAGGAAGAGGAGGTGTTTCCCGCCTACGATACGGAGACACACTCAACCCATCCGCTGAATCCAATCGAGCCGTTCCTCGGTCGGCGACCTGACGAGCAGGAGTCGTCCAGGAGGACGGTGCGGCTGGAAATCCCGACGCGCACCATCATCAAGGTTGTAGCGGCGCTGGTGATCATCTGGCTCCTGCTGCAGGTCTTCTCCATCCTCCTGTTGTTGCTGCTGGCGGTGTTGCTCTGTCTCGCGCTGATGCCGCTGGTGCGGCGGCTTGAGAACCGGGGTTTGCCGCCGGTGGCTGCGGCGGGGGCGGTCTACGCTGGCATGCTGGCGCTCTTTGCCGGCTTCCTCTGGCTGGTTGTGCCGCCACTGGTGTCCCAGACGCAAAATCTCATCGACGACGCGCCCGACTACGTCGACAACTTCGACCGTATTCTCGATCGGTATCCGACGGTGCGGGAACAGGTCGAGCAATTCCTCGGGCTGGAAGAAGAGGGGGGTAGTCAGGAGTCAGAAGCGGGATCGGAGGAATCGGGACAGCAGGCACCGCCGGTGGACGCCGAGGCGGTGACCGTCGGGGCGACGAAGGTCATCGAGTTCACGGCGGGACTCATCGGCGGGGTGGCGAATGTCTTTTTCGTGCTGGTGCTGGCGTTCTACCTGCTGATCGAAGGCGAGCGAACCTGGCGGTACTTCGCGCGGTACATGACGCCGACGCTGCGGTATCGCTTCCACCGACTGGGTCCGGAACTGACCAACGTCGTGAGCGGTTATGTGATCGGGCAGGCGATCATCTCGACGACGTTCGGGGTATTCACCTTCGTGGTGCTGACGCTGCTGGATGTGCCGCAACCGCTCCTGTTGTCGCTGGGCAGCGCGATCCTGGACGGAATCCCTATCGTCGGTGTGCCACTGGCGACGGTGATCGCGATGGCGATCGGACTCTCGGTCAGTTGGCAAACCTCGCTGATCATTCTCGTGGCATTCGTCGTCTACCAACAGTTTGAGAACTACGTGCTGTTGCCGCGCGTATTCGGCAACACGCTGCAGGTGACGTCGCTGAGCATCCTGGTGGGGGTGCTGGTTGGCGGGCAGTTGCTGGGGATCCTCGGCATCATCCTGTCGTTGCCGCTGACGGCGGCGATCCCGGTGGTGGAGCGGGTCTGGCGGGAGGTGATCCCGCCGGAGATCGAGGCACTGGAAGATCGTGGCGAGACGTCCGGACCGCCGGAGCCAGGGGAAGACCGGCCGCGGTAGACCTGCGGAACCATCACGTTCTGTATTTGGCAGCCGGTGTGGCGACCGGTGTGCCGGTTGGCGAAATAACCGGTGTCGCGAGGTTTGCGGGATGTACGGTGATCACGATCGCGGCACCGGAGCATGGGGCGGCATGGGGATATGCGGCCAGAACGGCATGGTCATCACCAGCGACCATTCGCCAGGTTCCGGGAAGATGAACTTGCCCTCCCAAATCGAGCCGTCGTCCTGCGATCGCTCAAGCAGGATGAGGTATTCCTACCCACCCGATGAGGCAGCGGTTACCTGGAATGTGTCGAGCACGGTCGAATAGGTTTCGCCGGTGTAGGCAACATCCGGTACGGGATTGGCATGCGGATCGCTGGCTGCAGTCGGACTGCAGTCGGAAGAACGCCAGGATCCTGAGAGCCCTCGGCGCCACGGTGATCTCGACCCAACGGGCCGCACGCGCGCTGCCCAGGGGTGCGATGGCAAGCAGCAGGACGATAACAAGCAAGCTGACGAATCGGGGCGTGGGCACGAGGGAGCGGCACCGGACAGCGGGCTTGGCAGTTTCTGTCACGTCGAGCATGACCAGATCGTGCTGTCATCAGGGACACCGGCTGTAGGGCACAAGTTTCCGTCGCAACCGTTACCGGTCCAGGCTTGCCAGCCTTGCTCGAATCTGCTCGGCGATACCAATTGCGTACTGTAGCTGCGCCGCGAGCTCAGCAGGGGCGAGACTGTCGACCGAGTAGTCGGCAGTATTGCGCATGCGTCGTAGATTTCTGTATTTTGCTGCAGTGTCTGGATCGAGTCGCAACAGCGCGTCGGCAACCGCACGATGATCGGAGCTTCCTCCAGACCGGGGTAGCCAATCCCGCTCTCTAAAGATTCGCCGTGCGTGAAGAAACGCTGCATAGTATGCCCGGCTGACAGACGATCGCTGAAATCCCTCGCGGGTGTCGGTGTGGTGAAGATGATGGGCAACGTCAAGAAACTCGGATTCGTCAAACATGAGTGGCCCTTGCAGGCCGCGGTACGAGCTGAATGATCCCGCTCAGTCCGGTCATATTCTCGACAACCCAATCTCGCAGGCGAACGTACGAGGCCCAGAACGATGGGTAATCCTCGGTCGGGATGCGGACATCGAGGTACGCCGACGATACCTCGTCGCCGGGGACTATGCGCATCCTGGCGTCGGGAAATTCGGTTTCCACGAATGCCCGAATCTCGGTGAGGGGCTTCAGCAGCGAGCCATCCGCCTTCAGCATCGCAAACGTTGCCAACGCCTCGTCAATCGTGGTGGACAGTTCCAGGATCGCGAGCAGGAGCCCAATCGAGCTCCTCGTCCCGTCGGATCTGTTGGCCCAGGCGGAATCTATCGCCTTCACCGCGCCGATCGCGCCTTCGACTGAATCCGACTCGCGCACGATCTCGCGAACCGCAGCGATCGACTCCCGGCTCGCCGGAGATGGCTTCCGCGGCTTGCGGTGGCGCTGGATGCGTTCAATGGTCGCAGGCTCGGCGCGCAGTTCTCGTACGGCCATGGGGAGCTCCTCAGGTCACGCCAAGTATAGCAACGCCCGGCGCGCCATCGGCTCAGTCCGCCGCCATCTCACCGCCACGCCACTGCATCGTGTACAGACCGTAGTAGGCGCCGCGTGCCGCCATCAGCTCGTCGTGCGTGCCCGTCTCGATGATGCGGCCCTGATCCATCACCACCACCATGCTCGCCTCGCGGATGGTGCTCAGCCGGTGCGCGATCACGAAGCTGGTCCGACCCACCAGCAGCCGCCGCAGCGCCTCCTGGATCAGCCGCTCGGTCTGGGTGTCGATGCTGCTCGTCGCCTCGTCGAGGATGAGGATCTTCGGATCCGCCACCAGCGCCCGCGCGAAGGAGATCAACTGCCGCTGGCCGACGGAGAGGCTGACGCCGCGCTCCTGCACCGGCGTGTCGTAGCCCTCCGGCAGCTTGCGGATGAAGTCGTGCGCGCCGACCTCCTTCGCCGCAGCCTCGACCTCCCGCAGCGTCGCCTCCGGGCGGGCATAGGCGATGTTCTCGCGAATGGTGCTGCCGAACAGGAAGGTGTCCTGCAGCACGATGCCGAGCTGCGAGCGCAGCGACTGCTGCGTGACGTCGCGGATGTCGTGGCCGTCGATGGTGATGCTGCCGTCCCAGACGTCGGTGAAGCGCATCAGCAGGTTGACCATCGAGCTCTTGCCGGCGCCGGTTTCGCCGACGAACGCGACGGTTTGCCCCGGTTCCACGTGCAGATGGATGTCGTGGAGGATCTTCGTCTCCCCGTAGCCGAAGGTGACGTCGTTGTAGTCCACCTTGCCGGTGATCGGCGGCAGGTCGTAGGCCCCCGCCCGGTCCTGCACCTCGGGCTCGACGTCCAGCACCTCGAAGATGCGCTCGCCGGCGACCATGGCCGACTGCAGGGTGCTGTACTGCTGGCTGAGGTCGCGGATCGGGGCGAAGAAGCGGTCGATCAGCGCGATGAACAGGACCAGCTCGCCGATCGACATCTGGTTGTCGAACACCTTCTGCCCGCCGACGTAGACGATCATCGCGGTCGCGGCGGCCGAGAGGAACTGCACGATCGGGAAGAGCAGGGCGGAGAGCTTTGCCGCCTGCACGGAGGCCGTGAGGTTCTCGCCGTTGATCGTGTGGAAGAACCGGAAATTGAGCGGCTCGCGCGTGTACGACTGCACAACACGCATGCCGGCGATGCTCTCGGCGAGGTTGGCGTTGACCGCGCTCATCGTGCGCCGGGTGATACGGTAGGCGTCCCGGGCGTAGCGCTGCCAATAGCGCATCACGACGACCATGATCGGGATCACAAGGTAGGCCAGCAACGCCAGCTGCCAGTCGGTGATGAACATGATCACCACGATGCCGACCAGCACGAGCACGTTGCTCATGATGCTGATCACCGTGTCGGAGAACATGTCCTGGATCACGCTGACATCGTTCTGGATGCGGGTCATCACGGTACCGACGCCCCGCCGGTCGATGTAGCCGATGCTGAGGGTCTGCAGGTGGCGGAACATGCGGTTGCGCATGTCGAAGACGACCTTGTTGCCGAGCCACTGCGCGGTGCGGTACTGGAACCATTGCGCGAAGAAGCGGCCGATGACGGCGAGCACGAAGACGGCGCCGATCACGTTGAGCATCCACAGGCGCTCGTCGCCGGCGACTTCATCGATCGCGCGGCTGAACAGCCACGGCAAAGCGAGGTCAGCGGCCGTCGCCGCGATCACCAGCGCGAGCGACAGCCAAACCTGCCGCCGGTAGGGGGCAAGGAATCCCAGCAGCCGTCGCACGACGCGGCCATCGTAGGCCTTGCCGAGCACCTGGTCCTCGTGGGTAAAGCGGATCTGTCCCATGGCCCTACGCTCCTTCGGTCCCGGTGGCCGCCGGGTGGGCGTCCTCGATCAGCTCGCCGGGCCGCGCGGCGTCTTCCTGGTCCTTCATCTGCAGCTCGTAGAGCTCGCGGTAGAAGCCTTCGCGGTCAAGCAATTCGTCGTGCGTGCCTCGCTGGGCGATGCGACCCTCATCGAAGACGAGGATCTGGTCGGCGTCGCGAACGGTGGTGAGCCGCTGGGCGATCACGAACGAGGTGCGGCCCTCCATCAGCACGCGCAGTGCCTGCTGGATCTCGTGTTCGGTTTCGCTGTCGACGCTGGCGGTGGCGTCGTCGAGGA
>JAUIGA010000229.1 GCA_030430125.1 Chloroflexia bacterium
AGCTCCCGGTGGTGGATGCCAACGGGTACCTCACCGGCCTGATCACGGTGAAGGACATCCAGAAGAAGATCGAATACCCGAACGCCACCAAGGACGACCGCGGGCGACTCCGGGTCGCGGCCGCCATCGGTGTGGGCAAGGATGCCGAGGAGCGCGCCCAGGAGCTCGTGCGCAAGGGCGTCGACCTCATCGTCATCGATACCGCCCACGGTCACTCGCAGATGGTGATCGACACGGTGCGGAAGTTCCGCAAGACCCTTTCGGTGCCGATCATGGCCGGCAACATCGCCACCGGGACCGCCGCACTGGCACTGGCGGATGCCGGGGCCGATGCCGTGAAGGTCGGAATTGGCCCCGGCTCGATCTGCACCACGCGTGTCGTATCGGGCACCGGCGTGCCGCAGATCACCGCGATCAACAACGTCGCCCAGGCGCTGGACGGGACAGAGGTCCGCATCGTCGCCGACGGCGGCATCCAGCAGTCGGGGGATATCGCCAAGGCGATCGCCGCCGGCGCGAACACGGTCATGCTCGGCAGCCTGCTCGCCGGGCTGGACGAGACACCGGGCGAGGTCATCGTCTTCCGCGGCGAGCGATTCAAGGAATACCGCGGCATGGGATCGCTGGGTGCGATGCGCGGCCGTTCGTTCTCGAAGGACCGGTATTTCCAGGAGGACATCGGCAACGTCAACAAGCTCGTTCCCGAGGGCATCGAGGGCCGGGTGGCCTACAAGGGCGCCCTTTCGTCCATGATCTACCAGCTCGTCGGCGGACTGCGCACCGCCATGGGTTACGCCGGCGCCGGCACGGTCGAGCAGCTCCGCACGGAGAGCCAGTTCGTCCAGGTCACGGCAGCCGGGCTGCGTGAGAGCCATCCCCACGACATCACGATCACCCAGGAAGCGCCGAACTATCGACCCGGCGGCCTGAAATAACGGAATCGCTGCTGTCGCGTTCACCAGATAGAAACCGTCGGGTGCTGGCACATGACGCCAGCGGCCTACACCCAGACCCGGGAGGGTATTCATGCCACTCGTCGACACGTCGACCGAATTCGGCCAGCGCGTGCAGCGCCGGCTCACGGAAGAAAGGGTCATCTGGCTCACAACCCAGGGCAAGGACGGTACGCCGCAACCGAGTCCGGTCTGGTTCCTGTGGAAAGGCGACAACGAGCTGGTGATTTACTCCCAGCGGAACAAGCCCAAGGTGCGCAACATCGAGGCGCGTCCGTCGGTGGCGCTCACGCTCAACTCCACGTCAGCAGGGAACAACGTGGTCATCCTCCACGGCGAGGGGCGCGTCGACGAACCGGATTCGGCGGCTTCGGACTACCCCGCCTTCGTCGACAAGTACGCCGAGGGTATTTCCGGCATCGGCATGACGCCGCAGTCGTTTGCCGACGAGTATTCCGCCCCGATTCGGGTCAGGCTCACCAAAGTACGCGGCCACTGATCGTTGCGAGCACCTGGCTTGCACCACGCGATGAACGCGACGCCACCTGCGTGCGGCCCGATAGACCCATGCCGGTCCCACGCCGGGTGACCTGCCGGGCTGGTACCCTTGAGGTGCACGATCATCCGTGTTCGGGCGGTACATCCCTGACCCGATTCGCGGGAGGCAGTGCCTTCCCCAGCAAGCCCGCCGTAGATGCGGCAATGGCGAGTCCACGGTACGGCCGGAGACCCGCCTGGGTGAAACACTCGCAGAGGCCGGCAACCCGACCATGACTCGAATTATCGCGTTCTTCAACCAGAAGGGCGGCACCGCGAAGACCACCAGCACGCTCAATGTCGCGGCCGCGCTCGCCGAGCGAGGGCAGCGCGTGCTGGTGCTCGATCTCGACCCGCAGGCGAGCCTCACGATGGCGCTCGGTGTCGACGTGGCGGCACTCGGCCTCTCCGTGTACGATCTCCTGCTCGACGAATCGGTCGGGATCGCCGAGGTCGTGACGCCCACCTCGATCGCGCGTGTCGATATCGCGCCATCCCACCCGGATCTTGCCGCCGCCGAGCTCGAGCTGCTGAATGTGCTCGAACGCGAGCGCCAGCTCGACAATCGCCTGCGCCAAGCCGATCTCGACCGGTGGGATTTCGTGCTGGTTGACTCGCCTCCGGCGCTCAACATCATCTCGATCAACATCCTCGTTGCGATCCGCGAGCTCATCATCCCGATCGAGCCGCACCCGCTCTCGGTGATGGTGCTGCAACGCCTGTTCGACACCCTGCGGCGCATTCGCCGGCTCAATCCCGACCTTGTGTTGCTTGGGTTCCTGCCCACCAAGGTTCATCATTCGTCACGACTCGCCGTGGACATGATCGCGACGCTGGAAACGCAGTTTCCCGATCTTTCCCTGTTGCCGGCGATCCCGCTGTCGGTGCGCGGAGCGGAGTCCACCGCCGAGATGACCAGCGTGCTGCACTACATGCCCCGTTCGACGGTCGCCGCCGCCTACCGGGATGTCGGCGCGTGGTTGCTGGGCGAACAACCGGCATCGGCATCGTCGAAGGAGGCAGCCCACCATGCCTGACGGGACGCAACCAGACGAATTCGAGGACATCCTCACGGGGCGCCGGCCTCGACGGGCTGCCAGCGCACCCGCCGGAGCTGCCGGCGACGCAACGCCGCGGGCCGGACGGTCCCGCAGGAAGTTCACCGTCGATGCCCTGTTCAGCGACACCCGGCCGCAGGCCGTAGGCGTTCACGATCTCCCGGACGCCAAGGAAATTGCGCTCGACCGCATCGAACCCGACCCCAACCAGCCGCGCCGGCACTTCGACGAAGGACGGATGGAAGAACTCACGGCCAGCATCCGATCCGACGGTGTGCTGCAGCCGATCGTCGTGCGGTACGACACCGACCTCGATCGCTACATCATTGTCCACGGCGAACGCCGATATCGGGCGTCAACGCGGGCGGGACGGTCGACCATCCCTGCGCTGGTGCGCAACGTGCCGGAGAGCCGGCGGCTGATCCAGCAGCTGATGGAGAACATCGTCCGCGACGACCTGAACGCTGTCGATCGCGCGCGCGCACTGCGTGTGCTCAAGGACCAAATGAACGACGCGCCATGGGAGGCGGTTGCCGCCGAGGTCGGGATTCGCCGCTCGCGTCTCTTCCAGCTGCTCGACACCGGCAAGCTGCCGGAGGCGACGCAGGATCACATCCGCGCCGGCACCCTGTCCGAAAAACAGTCGCGCTCGCTGCAGGGGCTCCCTCCCGCCTATCAGCGGGAGCTCGCACAGGTCATCGTCGACCGGGCGGTCCCGTCGCAGGTCGCGACCCGGCTCGGCCGCGCGCTGCGACAGTCACCTCGACTGGCACCGACGCCGGACGAGGCGCGGTTGCACATCGCAGAGCTCCTCGATCTCGCCATCGGTACCGACGACACCGCCAACACCGCGCAGGTCGACCGGTTGCTGGGATCGCTTGGAGCGGTTGCCGCTGGCGAGCGGCAGGATCGGGCGGATCTCGAGGAGATCGTCACCGTGCTCGGTTCTCCCCGATTCGCGCCGCAACGGGTGACGAAGTCGGTCGGCGACCTGGCTCAGACCCTGGCTCGCGCCCAGCGGGACGACATTGCAGCCGACCCGGACCTGCGGAACCGACTGCGATCACTCTCACGCATCATCGACACGCTGACCGGCGACGCGGCCCCGTGACAGGGTCGACAAACCCCGGCACCGATCGATACCGGGGTGGCGACAATGTGGGTTCCGGCGAGAGGCGTCCTACCACCAGTTGCGATCGGCAGCGCCAAGCCGGCGCGAATCCGCCCCGAATCTCAGGGCAAGCAGATCCAGCACGATCAAGGCTGTGACGAAGAAAACAAGAGCAAACATCGGGACCTCCCGGGCGCAGGGCGACAGCGTTCTTCTGAGACCAGCATACGGCGCGGCAATCATGCCGTCAATACCATATGCGCATATAGAGATAGGTACGATTCTACCACCAGTCCCGACCCGAGAGGTGGCGGGAGTCGGCGCCAAACCGCAGCGACAGAACCATCAAGAGCAACAGGAGTCCCAGAAACACAAGCAGTTCCATCGTCAACCTCCTGCCGAGGTGGCCGGGGCACCCATCTTCCACCGTCGATGCTCGACCTGATCGGCAGGATGTCGCAGGTGCGCATCTCCGGATGGATCGCGTCGCCTGGCAAGCGGCGCTCACTGGAAAAACGTCCGCCCGGCAGGCATGTGAGATGCCGGCAATCGCCAACTCTGCTACGCTGGATTGCGGTATTCGACGTCAGTTGCCGGACAAGCGAGAAGAACCAGATGCCCCGCCTCGGCCCGAATCCGCGCCGCCTCATTCCAATCGCGTCCCTCATGGCCTGTGCCCTGCTCCTGCAGGCGTGCTCGTTCGATACGGACCCCGATCCGACACCCACCCCGGCTCCAACCCCCGTCGTCTTTGGCCCTGACGATGTCGCGGTCGGCGACCTTATCGATGAGTCCCGAGACGCCTGGACCGCCGTCGATTCCTGGTCCACCCGCATGCTGATCGACGCCGCCGACAGCGACAACGCTTCCGCGACATCCAGCAGCACCATCGAGCGCGTCATCCTGCCGGGGGATCGATACGTGCAAACCATGAATGGCGATACGGTCGTGACCGAAGAGATCGTGGTCGACGGCACGATCTCCATGCGCGGTACCCTGGTCTCATCCTCGATCTATCCCGAAGTGGATGCCGAGACCTGGATCACCTTCACGCCGGATCAGGTACCGGCCGGCTCGGTCCTGGAACAACGGGTCGACTACCTCACCGCGCCCCTGGCATACCCGTTCGACACGGTGACCGACGAGACGCGGGCATTGCCGGCCCATCCGGCCGGCGAGATCGAGGTGGAAGAGCGGACATGCAATGCCTACGACTTCTCCACCGCCCAGGACGGGAGCGACGGCATCACCTACCGGATCGCGTTCGACGATGAGCAGCGCCCCTGCCAGCTGGTACGGACCGCTGGGGGCGTAATCGAAACGACCACATGGACCTATCCCGAGAACCCCGAGCCGATCGAGAACCCGGCGGGAGCCGTACAGGTCGTCGAGTTTCCGACCTCGCCGGGGTGATGGGGGTATGAAACCTGCAACGCCAGGAGCGGTCGATACGTACATTCGGCCCGACGTTCGCCGGACGGGATACCCCATCAGGAGACTCGCACCATGCATCGGTTCACCCACCCCCGACACATCTACCGGGCGCTGACCATCGCCCTGCTCGGCGCGGTTGCCCTCGTTCCCGGTGTCTCCGCGCAGGACCAGCCCAGCGAGATGTCGCCAGAGGACGTCGTGGAGCAGGTCGGACCCGCCGTCGTCACCGTGATCAACGAACAGACGATGCAGGATTCCATCGGCACCTCCCAGACGATCCAGACTGGTGCCGGCACCGGGTTCATCATTGATCCCGATGGCTACATCGTGACGAACTGGCATGTCGTCACCGGAGGCACCAGCTACTCCGTCATCCTGGCGGACGGCACCGAGATCGAGGCGGAGCTGATCGGCGAAGACCCACG
>JAUIGA010000230.1 GCA_030430125.1 Chloroflexia bacterium
TGTAGGTCGCGTTCTCTTCGGATTCGACCTCGGCCTCGATACCCATCTGCCTCAGCTGTTCCTGCACCACAATGGAGGTATTCGAAAGGTAGGAATACTGTGCCCAGGTCAGCAACCCGACCACCTTGTCCGACGGCCAACCCAGATCGGTCAGCGTCGCCGCGGCCGCTTCGACATCGCCGTCACCGGGCTGATCCGGATATCCGTACCACAGCGATTCGGGATACATGCCCAGCAGCGGCTCGCCGTGCCCGAATACGGCGGCATCGATGATGGCCCGCCGCTGGATGCCTGCCGCGATCGCCTGCCGGATTTCCGGTCGATCGAACGGCTCGCGACGCGTGTTGAACACCATCATCCGCAGGTTTGTGGTGATCCCTCCCGCCAGTCCAACACCGCTGGATTGTTCGATGATCTCGTAGTCCTTGTGTGGCGCCCCCTGGATCAAATCCACGGTTCCGGACACGAGCGCGGTCGTCCGGGCGGTATCGTCCGGGATGATCTGGAGCTCGAGCGCATCCACAAACGGCGTTCCGGGGTCCCAATACTCCGGGTTTCGCTCGTATCGAACGATGGTGTTGGGCACGTACTCGACAAACCTGAACGGTCCGGTTCCCACCATCGTCTGGCTCAGACCGTCGCCGTCCTCGATCTCCTCCCGCGGGACAATCGCAAATCCGCGGCGGCAGAGATTCAGGAGGAGCGAGGCATTCGGTTGATTCAGGCTCACCACCACGGTGTGGGCGTCCGGGGCCTCGATGGCATTGACATCTTCGAGATACGTAACGAATGGGGAGCCGGTGTTCGGATCCTGAATTCGCTCGAAGGAATAGACCACGTCGTCCGCCACGAGCTCCCGCCCGTTGTGGAACGTGACGCCGGAACGCAAGGTAAATGTGTACGTCAGCCCATCGCCCGAAACGGTCCAGCTTTCCGCCAGCTTGCCCTCCGGCACGGACTCGGGACTCTCCTTTACAAGACACTCATAGGCCATCTCGGTGGCCACACTCGCCGCGGCCAGGTTCGACAGGTGAGGATCGAGCTCGGTGGGGTCACCCTGAACACCGAGACGCAGCGTGCCCCCGGGTTTCGGTTCACTGGCGTCCTGTGCACGGGCACTCGACGGCATAGCGACGGCCATGCCGAGCAACCCGGCCCCGATGGCGAACTCTCGCCGGTCGACTGCGCGTCGATTGCTGGTCACTTGTGGTGCTGAGTTCCGCATGTGGTGTCCTCTCGGGAACGAACGGTTCAAACAACTCGCCAATTGAAACATGACCGTCCGGTTCCGGAAAATCCCACGGCCGGCGATGTTGCCATCGCCGGCCGCAGTTTTCGGAGAATCAGCGTGGTTCGTCGGGGGTAACCTACGACTGGTCGAGCCAGACGCTCCGGATCGAGCGGTTGGACCCCGTCGGGATGTGCACGTAGCCCCTGACGTGGCTCTTCATCGCCTCGTACTGCTCGGCAATGAAGAGGTTGATCCAAGGCAGGTCCTCCAGCAGGATCCGCTGGATCTCGGCGTAGATCTCGGCGCGCTCCGCCTGGTCGGTAGCGGACACGCCCTCCAGGATCAGCCGGTCGACCTCCTCGTTGCTGTAACCCTCGCCGTTCGACGCCTCACCAGTGCCGAAGTTCGACTGAATGACGTCGTTCGGATCGACGTAGGCGCTGGTGCCGGTGACCGACAGGTCGAAGTTGCCGCCGAAGTAATTCTCCAGCATCACCGCGTTCTCCTGCAGGTCGACCTCACCCTCGATGCCGATCTGGCGCAGCTGCTCCTGGATCACGATCGCCGCGTTCGACAGGAACGGGTACTGCGCCCACGACTGGATCTGGCACTCGAAGCCGTCGCCCAGCCCAACCGACTCAAGCAGCGCCCGCGCGCCATCAATGTCGACCGGTTGGACTTCCGACTCGATCCCGGCCCAGAAGGTGGACGGGAAGATGACGTTTGTCGCGGTGCCATAGCCGAACACCGATGCGTCCACGATCGGGCCTCGATCGATCGCCATCGCCATCGCCTGTCGCACTTCGAGCTGGTCGAATGGCTCGCGAGTGACGTTGATGCCCATGTAGCGGATGTTCGTGTTCGCGTTGCCGGTAACCTCGATCGTCTCGTCATCCTCGAAAATCGGGAGGTCCTGCACCGGTGCGTACTCGATCAGGTCGACCGTGCCCGTCACCAGCGCTGTCGTGCGGGCAGTGTTGTCAGGAATGATCTGAATGATCAGCTCGTCGAGGTATGGCAGCGGGTTTTCCCAGTAGTCCGGGTTCCGCTCCAGCTTGACCTCGGTGTTGGGGATGTACTCGACAAACCGGAACGGCCCGGTGCCAACCATCACCTGCATCAGATCGCCGTTGGCCTCGACCTCTTCCTGCGGCACGATCGAGATCGAACCGCCCATCAACTTCGCGAGGAAGGACGAGTCGGCATTGGTGAGGGTGATCACCAGCGTGTAGTCGTCGACCACTTCCATCGTCGCGATTGACGCGAGATCGGACACCGACGGCGACGCCGTTTCGGGATCGAGGATGCGCTCATAGCTGTACTTGACGTCTTCCGCCACGAGCTCGCGCCCGTTGTGAAAGAGCACGCCCTGGCGGATGTTGAACGTATACGTGATGCCGTCGTCCGAGATGTCCCACGACTCCGCCAGCCCCGGTAGCGGCGCGAGCGTCTCGTCCGTGGTCACGAGCGTGTCGTAGACGTGCTCGATCACGTGCCATGCGGCCGTGAGCGAGGTCTTGTGCGGATCGAGCTCGGCAGGGTCGGCCTGCACGCCCAGACGCAGGGTGCCGCCGGCGACCGGATCGCCGTCCTGGCGGGCTGCCGCCGACACACCTATGCCACCACCCATACCATGGAGAGACATCATCGCCGGCAACGAAAGCCCCAATGCGCCGCCGCGCACCATCGCCTCGCGACGGGTCAGTCGTCCACTGCGAATCGCGTCGGCAAGCCGTCGCACCTTCTGGAACTCGGACCCATTCGAACGAATAGTTGACATCTTTCCCATCCTTGCGTCACCCTTCTGCTGGCACACAGTCGAGCCAGCGCTGATCCGGGCACTATCCACCCGCGAGATTCACCCATCGCAGGCAGGTCGATTCGGTCGCGCACCTCCTGTACGAAGGCACACCACAACCTGATGCAACGCCGAGCAGGCGTCATCTGGTCACTGGCTGCGTCCAGTATACGTGCGTCTCTCTCCCCGCCACAGGACGCCTTTGCAATCCACTACGAGTTTGGCCAACCAGTCATTGCCGAACTTCGCCACCGTCCGTCCCTCGAACACCACCTTTTCACATGGCTCATTGGAGTGCCTTCCCCGTTGCGCGAAGATTACGATCAGGTCACAATCAGGATTGTGGTGGGCTCAGGTAAACCGCTCACGGTTGGCGCTTGGTCGGCGCAGCTATTCCGCCAGGCGGCATCACTCTGCGCGACGTTCGCTCCATACTCCGCGTCGACTGCCCCACCTTGCGCATCGGGTCGCCTCTCCGGCGGAAACCTGATTGCGGCGCCACGCCTGACCCAGTGCAACCCAGCGGAGTTCCCGGTCCGATATAATGCGTACAATGCCGTATCCGGCGGAGTGAACAGTTCGAGGGCGACCCAGAGCCGGATCTGGCACGTGCCTGAATCCGGCGAGCGCGGGCAACCGGTCACAGCCAGCATTGGGCCACAGCGTGAATCGGATCCTGCGGAGGTCTCCATGACCGACAACGGTCGTCACAATCCACCACCGCCGATCAGGGCATTCCTCCTTGGACAGGTTCGCATCCGTGTTGGCGATCGCACGATCAGTGACGATGCCTGGACCCTGCGCAGCGCCCGGTCCCTCATGCTCGTGTTGCTGGTGACGCGTGGCCACGCCATGCCGAAAGAACGCGTCCTCGATATCCTCTGGCCCGAATCCAGCCCCGATGTGGCGAGAAATGCACTGTACAAGGCGCTCCACCTGTTGCGACGGGTTCTCGAACCCGATCTTGCCAGCGCACGCGCCTCGGTCTACATCGACACGCGCGGCGGCACCATCGGCATCTCGCCGGATGTCGATGTCTGGGTTGATGTTGACGCCTGCGAGTCGAAGCTCGGGGAAGCGGCAATTGCCGACCCAACCACACGCCGGGATCGCCTGCGCGACGCCGTGAGCCTGTACGGCGGCACGTTGCTTCCCACGGACCTGTACGAAGACTGGCCCGTCGCGCGGCGGGAGGCCATCCAGCACGCATGGGAAGGCGCTGTGCTCGACCTTGCCGCGGTCGACCTGGATTCCGGTGAGCCGCAGGCAAGCGTGCCTGCGCTCGAGTTGCTGCTCTCGATCAATCCCGCACTCGAAGCCGCGCACCGGGCGTTGATGCGCGCGTACCTGGCCACAGGCCAGCGCGATCGGGCGCTGCGCCAGTACAAGCGGTGCGAAGCCGCGGTCGAACGCGAGCTTGGGCTCCCGCCGGAGTCGGAGACCCAGGCGCTCTATGACGAGCTCCTGGCGGCGATCCCCGACCGTGATCTGCAACCGAATGCCGCGACCGGCCCATTCAACAATCTGCCCTCACCGCCGACGGCCATCGTGGGTCGCGATCGGGAGATCGAAATCCTCCAGGGCACCTTGTGGCGCCAAGATGTCCGACTTCTGACCTTGATTGGACCAGGTGGTGTTGGCAAAACGCGGCTGGCGATCGAGGTTGCAGCCCATCTGGCCGAAGATTTCGCCGACGGCGTCGCGTTCGTGCCGCTGGCCGCGGTCCGTGATCCCGCGCTCGTCGTTGCATCCATTTCCAGCGCCCTCGGGCTGAGCGAGGAACAGGGCGTTCCACTCGAATCCACGCTCAAGGGGTATCTGCGCTCCCGCGAGATGCTGCTGGTGCTCGACAATTTCGAACAGATCCTGGACGCAGGCCGCCACATCGCCGACCTGCTGGCGCACTGTGGATCGCTGACCGTGCTCGTCACCAGCCGCGAGCGCCTCCACCTGCGTGGCGAGCACCTGCAGGGGATTCCTCCCCTGGCGCTCCCGCGCGCGGAACGGCTGCCTGCCCCCGCCATGCTCGCTCGCTATGGGGCGGTCGCCATGTTCAGCCAGCAGATGCAACAGGTCGATCCAGCCTTTCGCATCGGCCCCGAGAACAGCGAGACGATCAGCGCGATCTGCCGGCACCTGGAGGGACTCCCGCTCGCGATCGAGCTGGCAACCGCCCGCGCGCGCTTCTTTCCGCTCGACAGCCTGCTTGCCAGGCTCACCAGCCGGCTCGATATCGACGAGGGGCCGCGCGACCTGCCGGATCGGCAGCGCACGCTGCGCGCCACGTTTGCGTGGAGCCACGACCTGCTGACGCCACAAGAACAGGCCGTCTTTCGACGGCTGGGAGCCGCGGTCGGCGGATACACGCCAGACGCCGCGACCGTCGTCTGCGGGGACGACGATGCCCAGGTAGAACACCACCTTCGGTCGCTCGCCGAAAAGCATCTCATTCGGTGGGAGGATGCCGACCACGG
>JAUIGA010000231.1 GCA_030430125.1 Chloroflexia bacterium
ATCCGGCCCGCTTCGCGGTAGCCCTGCTTGCGCAGTGCCGCCGCCGAGCGGGTGTTCGGGAAGTAGACCCACGACACGACCATGTGCAAATCGAGCCGGTTGAAGGCATAGTCCAACGCGAGGTGTTTGGCCTCCGAGCCGTACCCCTGCCCGCGGTAGTTCGGCAGGAAGAAGCTCTCGGTCTCACCGCGGCGGTCCTGATAGTGCATCTCCAGCAGGCCGTTGCCGCCGGCCAGCTCGTCGGTTTCACGGTTCACGACCGCGAAGCGGATCCAGCCCGGGAACTCCTTTTTCTGCTCCTCCTCGACCCAGCCCCACTTCTGGAGCTTGCCCATCATGTGGCGGCCGACATTGAATCCCGCCTCGGAGACCTCCTCCCGGCGCGACCAGATCGAAAACTGCTCGGCGTCCGCCTTGGTGAACGGCCGCAGGTAGACCCGATCGCCGATCATGATCGCGTTCTTCGGCGCGTCAGCCCCCATCGCCACCGGGGCCGGTACCGGGCGCGGCTCGCCACTGCCGATGCGTGGTATCTCGACCTCGTTCGGGTCGCCGAGCGTGTTGACCCACGCCGGGTTGAGGTACTCGAGGATCACCGCGTCGACGCGCTGGCCGTCGCGGAAGAAGTACTCCCGGAAGCGACCGGTCTCGCGCATGCCGAGGTTCTTCGCGCCATCGACAAAGGCATCCTGATTCGCCTCGACGATCATATGCAGGGCGGGACGGTGCTGCTCGTCAACCGCCCAGGCGAGGAGCATCCGGAGCGCATCCAGCTTCCACGCCTCGGCCTCGCTCCCGAAGAGCGGGTCGACCGTGAGGTTGAGCCAGCGCCCGCCGATCGGGGTGCGCTCGATCTTCGCCATGCCGACGACACGCTCGTCGCTCTTGCGGCGGATGCCGAGGTACTGGGTCTGGTGGGCCTTGAGCATGTCGCCGGTAATCCACTCCTCCGTGCGCTCGGGCGCGAGGGGAAAGAGCGTCTCGCGGAACGACATCGACCACTTCGCGTCGTCCTTCTCGATTGGGCGCAGGTAGATCTCCTCGCCGACGAGGTAGGTCTGGCCATCCCACTGAAGCGGGAACGCCTTGTCTGTATCGGTTTCTGTCTGGGTGTTCTGGGTCGTCATCGGTTTCGTTTCAGTCATGATGGGCGTTGTCCTGTTCATTGGGATTCTGTAACCGGCGAAAGGGAATTGGTCGCGCCGGGCAGCGCGTCCAGGCACTCCGCTACGGTTCGCTTCGGGGCATGGCGCGCCAGTCGGAGGCGAGCAGGTCGAAACAGACGAAGCTGACGAAGCTGCCATCGCGAAAGTCGACCCAGTGGTCACGCCCGACCTCGCGGTAGCCCTGCTTGCGCAGCGCGGCGGCGGATCGCGGGTTCTCGAACATCACGTACGACTGCAGCGCGTGCAGCCCGACGGTGTTGAAGACGTGATCGAACATCAGGTGCTTGGCCTCGGTGCCGTAGCCCGCCTCGCGATAGCTCGGGTTGAGGATCATGCTGGCGGACTCCCCGATGCGATGCCGGTAGTCGATGTCCAGCACGCCGACCAGCCCGATGAACTCGTCGTTCTCCCGCAGGCAGACGGCGAAGTCGATGGTCTCCGGCGGCAGCTTCTTCTGGAAGCCCTCGAACCACCGTGTCGCGCCACCGGTTGAGGCGGGATACCGGCCGTTGTCCCAGCTGGCGTCAACCTCGCGGGTGGACCAGTGCGCCAGCGCCAGGGCGTCGGACTCCTGTGGCGGTCGCAGGTAGACTCGTGGCCCAACCCGCATCGCGTTGGCGGGCGGGTCGCCAGCCGGCAGCACCGGCGGCGTCACTGGGCGCGGCTCGCCGGTGCCGGTACGCGGAAACGCTACCTCGGCGGGATCGCCCAACCGCTCCATCCAGCCCCGATGCAGGTACTCGTAGATGAGCTCGTCATCGCGGCCGCCTCCCGGCAGCGCCAGCTTCTCGCGGAAGCGCGCCGACACCCGCGCGCCGACGGCGTCGAGCGCCTCGATCACGGGCGCCTCCCGCGCCGGCACGTCGACACCGGCCTTCGGGCACTGCTGGTCGTCGACGATCCACGGCAGGATCATCGCCAGCGCTTCCGCCTTCCACGCCAGCGCGCGCTCGCCGTAGAGCGGGTCGACGTGGACGGTGACCTGATGGTGCGGGAATCCCCGGTAGTCGACCGTGCATCCTCCCACCGGTCTGTCGTCGCGCCGGCGCACGATCAGCAAACTGGCGCGGCCACTGCTGTCAGGCTCGTCGGTCAACCGCCGTCGCGCCTGCTCGGGCGATTGGGGAAACACGATCCCGCTCCACGCGCTGTCGTACTCGGCGTCGGCGGGAACCGGCGGCCGCAGGTAGACCTCCTCACCGACGAGGTAGGCCTGACCGGTGCTTGCGAGCAAATCCGGGTTGGTCTTCTGGCGGATTTCCAGGGATGTCGTCACGATGTGTCTCCAGTTGTCCCACGCTGATACACCGGCGGGAGGGGACAAGCCCCTCCCCTACGAGGAGGGCTCATGGCGCGGCATCGCGCGCCACTCGTCGGCGAGGAGGTCGTAGGTGCCCATGTGCGTGAAGGTACCCTGGCGAGCGGTCAACCAGTGGACGCGCCCCGACTCGCGGTAGCCTTGCTTGCGCAGCGCCGCCGCCGAACGGGTATTGGCAAAGAACACCCACGACTGGAGCATGTGCAGCCCAAGGGTATTGAACGCGTAGTCGAACAGCAGGTGCTTGGCCTCGGAGCCGTAGCCGCTGCCGCGGTAGGCGGGGTTGATGAGCTCGCTTTCGGACTCGGCGAAGCGGTGGCGGTAGTCGATGTCGGCAATGCCGACGAACCCGATCGCCTCATCGCTCTCGCGCAGGCAGACGGCGAACCGCACCCACTCCTGCGGGTCGGCCTCCTGCAGCTCCTTCATCTCCTTCCACCAGCTACCCTGGGTGACCGCGTACGGCCCGTTGGACCAGGTCGTGTCGTTGTCGCGGGTGCTCCAGTGGGCGGCGACCTGTGCGTCGGACTCCTGGATTGGCCGCAAGTAGATTCGCGGGCCGATCCGAACCGCGTTGGTGGGCGGATCGCCATCCGGCTGCACCGGCGCGGTTACCGGGCGCGGCTCGCCCGTACCAGTACGTGACAGTGGCTCCTCCGCGGGATCGCCAAGCCGTTCGATCCATGTCTCATTGAGGCATTCGTACATGACGCCGTCGACGCGCCGGCCGTCGCGGGTGAACATCTCGCAGAATCGCGCGTTTTCTCGGGCGCCGGCCTGCGTCAGCCGCTCGATCGCGGCGGTTTCGTCGGCGAGCAGGGATATGCCGGCGATCGGCATCTGCCATTCGTCGACCATATGCCGCATCGCTATCGCAGCAGCCTCGCCCTTCCAACGTCCGGCCGCCTCTCCGAAGATCGGATCGACCGTCGCCTCCACGTAGTAGTAGGGAAACCAGTCGGTGTGGATGAGCAGTGAGCCGACCGGCCGCTCGTCGTGCTTGCGCACGATCACAAGCTGGTGCCGGCCGCGCTTGCTGTCGTCGCCGGACTTTCCGTCCTCGATCAAGGCACGAACGCGGTCCGGCGAGATCGGGAACTTCACGAATCTCCAGGATGCGGCGTAGTCGGCGTCGGCCGGCGCGGGCGGGCGCAGGTAGACCTCCTCGCCGAGCAGGTACGTCTGGCCCTCGCGGGAGCCAAGCAATGGCGCATTGGCGCTGCGGGCGTCAGCGATCGCAGGCATGAATCACCTCGGAATCAGTCAGGGAGGCGGGGATGCGGAGGTTCGGCCGCAACGCGAGGTCACGAGACACGGCACCTTCGCGCACATGCGCCTGCCGGAGTGCGTGGACTTTGGGGAGCTGGGTTTCGGGGTCAGGCGATCGCAGAACCGGGTGGCTCCATCACCTGAATCATCATTCGGAGGGGAATGATGTCAGCGCTGCGCGAGCCTGGTGTGTGGTATCAGCATCGGTCGCTCTCCTCTCGCGTGCCGAGTCGGTGGTGTCCCGAAATGTCTCCGGCACGATGGCCGCGTTGCGCGTAGAGACGTAGCGGAGTATACACAACAGGCGATCCAATGTGCAGCAGCCCGGCAACCGACAGCAGGAGGATCTCGACGTGCGCGAGCACGACATGCGTGTGTTTCCGGAAGCGCGGGACACACTCGATTGCTTTCTGGCCGGGCTGGATCAGCTCGCGCCCGGGCTGGTCACCGGCCTCCACCTTGCTGGCTCGATTGCGCTCGGCGACGGACGACCAGGTCAGAGCGACATCGACCTGGTAATGATCCGGGCCGGCGAATCGGACAACGCGTCAACGATGGCGGCGCTCGAACCAGTGCTGGCCGAGCTGCGAGGGATGCACCCCGCGCCGGTACTGGACGGGCTGGTGCTGGGAGAGGCCCATCTCGCCGCCGGCCCTGACGAGATCGAGGGAGAGCGCCCGGTTGTCGTCGAGAGCACCGCCCGGCTCGACGGTGAGCATGGCGGATGGAACCCGGTGACGTGGCAGACGCTGCGCCAGTGCGGCATCGCGTACCGGGGCACTCCGCTCGACCCGGACCGGCTCTGGCACGACCCGGCGCGGCTCGACGCATGGACGCGCGACAACCTGGAATCGTACTGGCGACCGTGGCTGGGCCAGGCCGAGCGGCTCGCGGCGAGAGACGACCTGCCGGCGCTGATCGACGAGGCGACCGAGTGGGGCGTGCTGGGCGTGACGCGGCTGCACTCCACGCTGGCGACTGGCGAGATCGTTTCGAAGCACGGCGCCGGAAACTACGCGCTGGAGGTCTTCCCGCCGTGCTGGAGTCCGATCATCGAGGAGGCAATCCGCGTCCGCGAGCGGCGGGACCCCGCGCCCGGCACTCCGGATCCTGAGGATCGCGTCCGGCAGATACGGGCGTACATGGCGATGGTGATCGAGGATGCGCTGGCGTTGCCGAGACGCACCGAAAACGAGATGTAGCGGGCGACCCTGTGGCGGCCAGGCCGCCTACCTGGCAGCAACGGCGCACGTGAAGATACCCGCCCAACGGTCGACACATGTGGCCGCTGTGCGACCACCGGGCGGATATCGCACGCGAATCCGCCCCTACGGCGCATTTCGGATCGACACGAGAGCCTGTACTGAGCGCAGCGAAGTATCGGTCCCTACGTTTCCCGCGAGGAGATGCTCCAATGACGACACACTCCCGGCGGTTCCGGTTCGGTGTCCAGGTCGCGAAGACACGACCAGCGAGTGAATGGCGCGAGGTCGCCAGCAAGGCGGAGGTGCTCGGGTACGACATCTTCCTGATGCCGGATCACCTCGGCGGGCAGCTCGCGATCGGCCCGGCGCTGGCGGTAGTCGCTGCGGCGACATCCACGATCCGCATCGGCACGCTGGTCTGGCAGAACGACTGGCGCCACCCAACCCTCCTCGCCAAGGAGGCGTACACCCTCGACGTGCTTTCGGAGGGGCGGTTCGAGCTGGGCATCGGGGCAGGCGG
>JAUIGA010000232.1 GCA_030430125.1 Chloroflexia bacterium
CAGGCGGGGCCGCATCCCGCCTGGTGTGAGGACATTGGGACGAGCGAGCTGGAGGGGTTGCGCGGCCGGTTCGAGGGCGATGACCCGCACATGGTGGCAATGCGGGAATGGGGGCCGGCCTTCCGGCGAGAGAGTTGGCGGCGGGCGCTGGGTCGCTGCGGGGTCGACGATGCAGCGTTGGCGGCGGAGCTCGACACCCGGTTCGAGACCGAGCGCGCGGCGACCAACCCCTTCATCCCTGGAGCGGAGGAGGCGCTGGCGTGGCTGGCGGCGCGCTACCGCCTCGCGATCGTGACGAACGGCATGCCCGATGTCCAGCGGGAGAAGCTGGTCCGCGCGGGGTTGCTGGACCGGTTCGAGGTGGTGGTGATCTCCGGCGAGGTGGGGGTCGGCAAGCCGGATCGTCGTGTCTACGACGAGACGCTGCGTCAGCTCGGACTAGCCGCGGGTGCCTGCCTGATGGTCGGTGACAATATCGTGAAGGACGTCGCCGGCGCGCAGGCAGTGGGAATCCGTGGGGTGTGGATCTCCGCCGGGCGGCCGCTGCCGGATACAGGCATCGTGCCGCACCTGATGGTGGCGTCACTCGCGGGGCTGCCCGGCGCGTTGTAGGTGGACGGCAGGACGCGCCGCCTTGCCAAACATGTCGAGTCATGTCGGCCGGGCAACCGAATGGGGCGATGCGGAGCAGTCTCTTGCGGGAGAGGAGACAACACATCTCGCAAGAGATTTCTCCGTTCAGTGGCTCCGCCACTGCGCTCGAAATGAGACGTCATGCGGCATTTGGGTGATCACGCGACGGTCACTACACGACGGTTCCAACAGCATTGACCCGAATCCCCTATCGGATGCAGCGCTCAGGGATCTGGATGGCTTCGCGCTGCGAGTAAACATACCAACTATTGATGTATATCCCTCCTCTCTGCGAAGATGGCCGCACGAAGTCAATTCAGGTACGGAGCTGGGGCCTTGTGAGGGAGCCGGGCGTCACTGACGCGGTACCCCTCGCACGACGAATCGACGAGACTCCATGCCGGCATCCGCGCCGGGGGTGTTCACAACGGCGATCCTGCTCTTCATCGCGGCGTGGAACGAGTTCCTGTTCGCACGGACCTTCATCAGCGATCAGGCGCTCTACACGGCGCCGGTAGCTGTGGCGCAGTTCGAGGGCGCCCACATCGCCGCGGCCCGGCCGTGGGGGCAAATCTCGGCGGCGGCGGTGGCCACGACGATGCCGCTGGTGCTGCTGGTCCTCATCTTCCAGCGGCGCATCATTCCCGGGCTGACCTCCGACGCGATCAAGGGGTGATGTGGGAACACTCGCCGGTCGCTGAAAACGGCCGATATCGCGCGGGAGTGACCCAGTGGCGCCTCCTCATGGTTGGCGTGCCACTGGGGAAGGGGGGACGCCACCACCTCGTTCGTCTTCGGCGCCATACCCAGCATGGCGGTGGCATGATGCAATGGAGGTTCTCGATGCGGTCTCGCTTGATACTCCCAATCGCCGTTCTGCTCATCCTGACGAGTGTCGGGGCCGGTGGGCTCGCAGCTCAGGAAGCCACCCCCGCGGGCCCCGACGCGCTTGTCTTCGTGGAACACAACGACCTGGTCCAGACCATTGACCTGGGCGACCCGGGCGATTCGGTTGGCGACATCCTGGTGTGGGGACCGAACCCGCTCTACCATGCCAGCAACGAAACCGACACCGGCGCCATCATGGCTGGTGAGTGCATCACGCTTCCCGGCGATGGCTACCAACACTGTGCGATGACGTTCGTGCTTCCAGATGGCAGCCAGTTGACCGCCCAGGGGCTTCAGCGAGGTCATGAGACGTCAGTGTCGGTCATCACTGGAGGGACCGGAAACTACCTGGGAGCGACGGGAAGGTTGACCTCCGAGCCATCGTTCGACCTTTCGCTCTACACCCATACCATCGAGTTTGGGGTATAGATCTCCAGGGAGCGTCTGCGGGCTTCACAACCACTCCAGGGTCCAGGCGATGGTGACCATCGCCTGGACCCTGCTGGTCAGCTGCTGGTGCCGCATCGCTACACGGCACCAGCGCTTGTTTCAGTTGAACGTGTGCTCGATGACTGGTCGCTCGCGGCGGCGATCAGGGGTGCGACTCGCCTTCGACGGCAGGCTGTTCCTCCGATCCGCTCTGCAGGAAGTTGTAGACCAGAGCGCCGAGCGCGCCGCCGATGATCGGGGCGGTCAGGTAGACCCAGATGTCGGTCCAGGTGTTGCCGACGATGGCGGGGCCGAGCGTGCGGGCCGGGTTGAACGATCCACCGGAGACGGGGCCTGCCCAGATCGCGCAGAAGAGCACCGTGCCGCCGATGGCGAAGCCGGCGGCCGCGGCCGGGGCGCGCTTGTCGGTTGCAACACCGGAGATCACGAAGACGAGCAGGAATGTCGCGATGAGCTCGACCCAGAACGCATCCATCGCGGAGCCGCTGGGCACCGTCGGGGCGAGGTCGGCGATGTCGCCATAGATCGCGCGGGCGATGAGGCTGGCGACGATCGCTCCGGCAATCTGGGCCGCGATGTACGGGGTGGCGAGCGAGATCGGATGCTTGCCGGCGACGGTGAGCCCAATCGTGACGGCGGGGTTCACGTGACCGCCCGAGATGTGCCCGATGGCGTAGATCATCATCATCAGCGCGAACCCGAACGCGACGGGGACGCTGATCGAATCGGCGCCCATCATGATTGCGCTGGTGCCGGCGAAAGTCAGGGTGAACGTGGCGATCGCCTCGGCGACCAGCTTCTGGGTCGTGGTGTTCATGCGAACGATTCTCCTCCCACGGTTCGCAATCGGTTGTACCCGTCGACCGGCAGGACGCCAGCGTGTCGCGGTGCCATGGCACCGACGGCATCCAGCGAATACCGGTCTGCCACAGTATATCGGGTGTGCGAGGATTAGGGGGCGGGGTGCGGTGGCCTGGTCGCGCTGGAGCGTCGAGGACTGTGGGAGCACGGGGATGGTACGAATCCACGCATCCATGTAGTTCCGGATGATCCTCACCGCAATCGGCGAGACTGGCACCGGCCACCAGGTGTGGCAGCGCTTGCCCGAGACGTCGCCACATCCATGCGCCCGAGCGCCGCGCAACTGCGACAATGATGCAGAGAATTGCGATGTATTGCGGTTGCGGGGTGATGTTTCAGTGGGTTCGTTGAAGGTATTGCAGGCGTTTCGATGGGTCGCGTTCGCGGAGGGGATCTCCTGGATCGCGCTCCTGGCCGGCATGGTATTCAAGTACGGATTCGACATGCCGATGGCGGTCACGGTGACCGGTCAGATCCATGGCTACCTGGTGATGCTGTACCTCGCCCTGATGGCGGTCTGCTGGTATCAGCAGCGATGGTCCTGGCGACGGGGCGCGGCGCTGATCTTCTGGCTGCTGATCCCGATCGGCGGGCTTGTCGTCGCTCGGCGCATCGAGCGCGAGGCAAGCGAGGAAGCGTTCGCGGTGGCCTGAGCATGGCCACGCGCGCGCCTATCCACGGCGGTTCCATCACGTGTCGGTTCGATCCTTTGCAGCCATGAAGGAGGGTACATGCCCGAGGACGCCCGGAATCGATTCGACGAAGATGTGTTCGTGCATCGAGTGACGAAGGATGGCAAGGTGCTGATCTCGTGGCAGGGGCGGGTGGTGACGACCGTCGCCGGGAAGCCAGCGGCGAAATTGATCGACCGGCTGGAGCGAGCCGACCGGCGCGAGGTCCAGCACCTGCTCGCCCGCGCCACCGGCAATTTCAAGCATGGCAACGAGCGCCCCCGCTCGCAGGGGTGAGCCGGGTTATGAATACAGACACCATAAAATGATGTCATGCTGAGCCACGATCCGGCGGAGACGGTCTCGAGTCGAAGCATCTCCCGTCCTGCTTGCGGGGCGGCTCGTCGTTCCTCGGCCCGGATCAATTGACCCAGCCGTGGCTCAGGTCGCGTCAATGCGGATTCCCTTGTGGAGATCGTTCGCGGCGGGCTGGAGTCGATGGACACGAGATATTGGCGCACGCGACGATCTCCCCGACACACGAACACGCCACGGACCGCCCGGCCGAAGAGCCGGGCGGGGGATGCTTCGACACGGCGGCGGCGCATTCGCGCCTTGCCGGCTCAGCATGACAATGATTCGTGGCGCCCTGAATGCCACGGGCAGTTGCACCGGTGGGAATTCCCAGTAGGGTCCACACCGTGTGACGTTGCGCTACCGCTTTTGACCCCACGTGCCGTAGCTGACGAGCTCATCCAGGGACTTGCGGCCGGGCTTCGGGCCGGTCGGGCGGGGGTCCTTGCTGGTCACATACGGACCCAGCACCATCACCGAGTGCAGCGTCATCTCCTGCGGGATACCGAGGATCTCCTTCGCGACGTTCTCGTTCTCGGCGAACCAGGCGGTGCCCGCGCCGATGCCGAGCAGCTCGGCGGCGATCATGATGCGCTCGCTGACACGGCCCTCGTCGTAGGCCTCGTGCACCTCGTTCTCGCCAGGGAAGACGAGCGCGATCGCCATCGCGCCCTCGGCGACCCAGGTGATGTTCGGGCGCAGCTCGGAGAGCTTCGCGAGCACGTCCTTGTCCTCGACGACGATGAAGCGCCACGGCTGGGTGTTGCGCGAGCTGCCGGACCAGCGGGCGATCTCGAGGATCGTGTTGAGATCGGTTTCGCTGACGGTGCCCGGTTCGTACTGGCGGACCTGGCGGACCTTGCGGATCGCTTCGAGGGCGTCGGGCGTGCTGGTGATCTCGGGCATGTGGGGTTGCTCCTCCGGTGAAACGTTCGACTCGTGCCGGCATCTTACCGCAGGTGCGTGAGGGAGGCTCTATCACGTGAGGAATCGCGTACGCCGGGCCCCGGCATCCCGCGGACGCGCGTTTCGGAGGTCATTCGGGGACGTCGCGGCATCATCGCCGACACGGCACTGCACCTGGCGCGATGGCTCGACACCTCGCCGCGTATGTGGCGCAACCGTCGGGCCAATCACGATTTCCGCCCCACTGAGGACGATGCGGGCGACGCAAGCAATCAGCGTCAAAGGGGTTGTGCCGATCAATTGTGGTGGCGGATGCCGGCGAACCTGCAAGGTTGGCTCGAAATACGGCAGAATGGCACTGGCAATACCGGAGACGCGCAACCATTCGGCGCGTTTCGGCGTATGTATGTATGAAACGGATGTGATCCTGGCGGGTGGGTCGGCCCGCACGCCACCTTGGGTTGGAGAGCGGAAAGCAGATTGATGGGACAACTCCTGTTTGAACATGAGGCAGGGACGCCGTACCGCGACCTGCCACGGGTATGGGTGCGCCGTGTGACCGGTCGCCTGCGCGATACGGTGCTGCCCGATACGGGTGAGCGTCCGGAATCGGGACCGGAACACCCTGCGTGGGTTGGACGCATCAGTCGGGTGACATCGCGGCTGCTGCTCGTGGTGGCGGTGGCGCTGCTGGTGTCGGCGGT
>JAUIGA010000233.1 GCA_030430125.1 Chloroflexia bacterium
CACCGTCTACGCGCGCGTCGAGCTGACCTTCGAGCTGCTCCCCGGCACCGGAGCGACACCGGCTGGGTGATACCGAATCGACCGTGTGATCACAACGAGACCACATGCGTACCAGTGCCCCGGGATGCGGAATCCCGGGGCACTGGTACGCATGTACCGGCCGCCTCCTCGGTTTGCGCTATTGCTGGATGAACGGTGTCGCGATCTCCAGCACCTCGGCCGGTGTCAGCGGCGCGTTGAAGGCGTCCGGGAACGGGTTCTGCCCGTTGAGGATCGCCAGGTATGCCGCGTGCCGCGCCTCGACCCCATGAATGGTCAGCGCGGCCGTGAGCAGCTGGTCTTCCGCGATCAGGTATTGTGCCGCGCCACCGTAGGCGGCGACACCGGTGTCCTCCAGCGCCAACGCCACCTGCAGGAACCCCGCGGCATCCGCATAGCCGAAGTCATAGACACCTTCCTGCACCGGCGTGCCGCCGAGTTGGGTGATGACGTCGGTCAGCGTGGTCACGTGCGACGCTTCGTGCGCACCGATCTCGTTGAGCCAGTCGAAGACGCTGGCCTGGAACCCGAGACCAGTGATACCCGCCTCCCCGATCGCGGCGAGACCGTCGCGATAAAAGGCAGCCTCCAGATGCTCCAGTGTAAGCGCGTAGTTCAACACGTCGATTGGGCCGGCGAACGGAGCCGCATCGTCCGCCTCTGGCGTGCCGGCATCCTGCCGGGCGAACGCGCTCCGGACCGAGCCGCCAAGGGCGAGCGCGCCACCGGCGAGGACTGACGAGCGCAGGAGCGATCGGCGGCTGACGGCGGCAAGGCGCGTCTCAACCGCGCGTTCGAGAATTGATTCGAATCGTGTCTGGTTCTCAAGGGTGTTCATGATGCCTGCTCTCCCTGATTGACTCGTGATTGCTGATGTCCGGATCGACGGATCGCCAGGCTAGGTGCCGGAAACGATGAATCCGCCAGCAGCGGACAGCACCTCGTCCGGTGTCATCGGTGTTTCGTATGCGGCGGGGAATGGCACGGTTCCGGTCACGAGGTTGAGATAGGCCGCGTGGCGGGCCTCGACCGCGACGATGGAACCGGCGGCGGTAAGCAGGTCTGGATTCTGGAGGAACTGCCCGGCGCCGTCGTAGGCGGCAACCCCAACGTTTTCCAGCGTCGCGGCGGTGGTCAGGAAGGACGCCGCGTCGGTAACTCCGAAGTCGTACTCGGCCGCGGCGACCGGCGTGCCGCCGAGCTGGGTGATGACATCGGTGAGTGTCACGACGTGCGCCGTCTCGTGCTCGCCGACCGCGACGAGCCAGTCGTTGATGGGATTGCCGAACGCGTCGGTCCCGAGATCGTAGTCTCCGGTGAGCTGATAGAAGGCGGCCTCAAGGTGCTCCAGTGTCAAGGCGTAGTTGAGCACGTCGATGTCCGTCGCCAGCTCCGTTTGCAGTGCCGCGAGGCGTGCGGAGGCGACTCCGTACCGTCCCGCGCGTTGTTCCCGGATCGCACTGAGGATGATCTGTTCGTGACTGCGCATGGTGGTCTCCTCGTAATACTCGGCGACATCGTCACCGATGGGCAAGGAATCTCGGCGCTGACCGGCGACACCCCTGGAGCTGCAGACAGGCGTGTCAGGGTGCCGATCAGGCGCCATTGCCCGATACATCGCAGCCGGAGCGACTCTGGATCACTCCGGCTGCAGATTCTCCCGGAAGGTGGGATGTGATTGATGAAACAGCCTTCCCCGCGGGATCGCCCCGTCAGGCGCCGCCCGGCTCGTCGAGCGAAGCGACGATGACCGGATCCGACGTGGGTTGGGGGCTGCCGAGCGGGCCCGGCTCGACGGTGATCGCGAAGGTGTGATAGCGATCGGGATCGATGACCGTGGCGTACTCGCCTGTTCCAGCATCGACAACGCCGAAGGGCAACGGCGTATCGTCTTCGAACAGCCAGACCTGATAGACCTGCCCCACCGGGGTTGAGGGGATATCCGGTGCGGAGAACCGCAACAGCCGCGCATCCTCGTCCCAGGACAGGCTGGCGTCGGTCAGCGGCTCGCCGGCCGGGAACTGCAGGGCGATCTCCCGCACGCTCGATGGCTCGTCGCCATCGAGAAGGAAGCGATCGATGCCAACCCCCGCCAGTAATCCGATGAGGAGGATGGCGGCGGCAGCCGCGATCCATACCGGCCAGGCCGTGCCACGCCCAGGCGCGACGGGTCGCGGCTCGGGCACCTGAGGCAGGGGCGCAATCGCCGGTGGTGCAACCGGTGGTTGCCACTGTTGCGCGCGGGTATCCCCTCCAACCTCCGCCAGCAGCCGCTCGCGCAGATCGGCCGGAGGCTCGCGTTCTTCGACGGCCAGCGGGAGCGACTCGACAATTACCCGCATCCTGCCCGTTGCCTCCTGGCAGGGTCGGCAGGTCGGGAGATGCGCGACAAGCTGCGCGTGCTCCTCCGGGCTCAGCGCATCGAGCGCCGCGGCTGCGAGCAAATCCTCGAAATAGCGATGGTCGACGGGTACCTGGCCTCTGTCCATACCTGTCATCAGTCCCCGCGCGACGGTGACTGGCGATCGTCAGTCATCAACATGGTGCGCAACTTGTTCAAACCGAGCCGCAGGCGGCCCTTCACCGTGCCAAGCGGTGCTGCCTCTCGCTCCGCGATCTCCTTCTGGGTCAACCCGCCGAAATAGGCGAGCTCCACCGCGCGGCGCTGCTCCTCGGGGAGGAGATCGAGCGCCTCGCGCACCTCCTCGCCGTCGAGCCGCTGGGCGACAACCTCCCAGGTGTCGACGAGCGAGCGCAGCTCCAACCGCTCGTCCAGCGTCACCTGCCGATCCGCATGCCGCTGACTCCGACGGTGCGCATCGATTGCGCGATGGTGGACGATCGTCAGGACCCAGCCCCGCACGTTCGCGCCATCCCGAACATCGAACGTCGCCGCCCGGCGCCACACCTGCATGAACGCATCCTGAACCGCCTCCTCGGCCAGGGATGGATCGCCAAGGATCCGGTAGGCGAGCCCGAACGCAATCCGATTGTATCGATCGTAAACCGCGATGAAGGCCGCGCTGTCACCAGCGGCGACAGCCTGCAGCAGCTCCATGTCGGTACGCGCGGCAAGGTCGGATCCCACTCGGCTCCACCTGTCAGGTATATCGCCAGCAATGCAACAAGAGATCACCGGTCTCCTGCAATGGTACCGCCCCGACCGCACCTGTCACGAGCAATCGGGAGTGGCCACGAAGATCCAGACGGGACTGGCGAACAGGACATGACCGTCGATTTTCGCATCAGCCGGCGCGCCCGCCCGCGCCACATGCCATTGGGCTCGCCGCGCGGCCTGCATCATATCCGCGGTTCGCTGAATGTGCGGTCTGGGCTAGACTGCCGTGTGGCTGCCTGGCTTTGGCCACGCAACATACATTTCATATGTGCTCGCGAGTCGCCGAATCTTCGCGCACCACTGCACGCCGAAAGGACCGTCGCCTTGACCGACACCCCGCAGTTCCCTGACCGCGCCGCGACCCACGATGAACATCTCTGGCTGGAGGACATCCAGTCCGAACAGGCACTGGCGTGGGTGGACGAGCAGAACCAGCGCGCCATGGATACCTTCGATGACTTGGCCATCGAGCGAACGTCCCGGCAAATCCTCGATGTACTGGATTCCACAGACCGCATTCCGATGCTCGGCAAGCATGGCCCCTGGTACTACAACTACTGGCAAGACGCCGACCATCCCCGCGGAATCCTGCGCCGGACGACCCTGGAGAATTACCGAACGGCCAACCCCGAGTGGGACGTGCTGCTCGATGTCGACGAGCTGGGCCGGCGCGAGGATACCCAGTGGGTCTTCGCCGGGGCCGACATACGCCATCCCGACCACCAGCGGGCGCTGGTCAGGCTCTCGCCCGACGGTGGCGACGCCGCGGTTATCCGGGAGTTCGACCTGGACACGCGGGAGTTCGTGGTGGGCGGCTTCGCGCTACCGAACGCCAAGACCCGAATCTCCTGGGTCGACCCGGATACCGTGCTGGTGGCCACCGACTTTGGCGAGGGTACACTCACCACCTCCAGCTACCCCCGCCAGGTGAAGCGCTGGCGGCGCGGAACGCCACTCGACGCCGCCGAGCTGGTCCATGAAGTCCCCATCGACCACATGGGCGTCGGTACCTGGCACGACCACACCGGGGGTGTGGAGCGGGATATCGTGCGGGATGCCGTGGACTTCTATCACGGCGCCTGGCACCTGCTCGGCAACGACCTGACCCGCATCGATGTGCCGGATGACGCGACTGTTGGCTTCTTCCACGAGTGGCTATTGATCGCGCCACGTTCCGACTGGGATGTCGCCGGTACGACGTATCCGGCAGGCTCGCTCCTGGCGACGAACCTCGATGCGTATCTCGACGGGCAGCGAGAGGTCACCGCCCTCTTCACCCCGGATGCCCGAACGTCGCTGGTGAGCTACAGTGCCACCAGACATCACCTGCTGCTGACCACCCTCAAGGACGTCGCGTCACGGATCGAGATCATCACGCCAGGAGCGCATGGCTGGACCCGCCGGGAGCTCGGTGGGATTCGCCCCCATCAGACCGTCGCGGCGTGGGGCGTCGATGACGAGGAGGGTGATGCCTGCTGGTTGACGGTGTCGGGGTTTCTCCAGCCCACCACCCTGCAACACGGAATCGTCGGAAGCGAAACGCTGGAAACGCTCAAGACCGCGCCGTCCTTCTTTGACGAATCCACGTGCACGGTCGAGCAACATTTCGCCACCTCCCGGGACGGCACCCGCGTCCCGTATTTCGAGATCGGGCCGGAGGACCGGAACGGCCCCCTTCCGACCCTGCTCCGGGGGTACGGCGGTTTCGAGGTGCCGTTGACTCCGGCCTACGATGGCGCGATCGGTCGCGCATGGCTCGAACCGGGTGGTGTTCTGGTCGTGGCCAACATTCGCGGTGGCGGCGAATACGGCCCGGCCTGGCATCAGGCGGCGCTGCGCGAGAACCGTCTCCGCGCCTACGAGGACTTCGCGGCCGTGGCCCAGGACCTGATCGACCGGGGCGTGACGTCGCCGCGACAGCTTGGCTGCATCGGGGGCAGCAATGGCGGGCTGCTTGTCGGCAACATGCTCACCCACCATCCGGACCTGTTCGGCGCGATCGTGTGCCAGGTACCGTTGCTGGATATGAAGCGCTACACCAGGCTCTCCGCGGGCGCATCGTGGATCGCCGAGTATGGCGACCCCGACAAGCCAGAGGACTGGGCGTTCATCCAGACCTTCTCGCCCTACCACAACCTGCGGTCGAACGTGAATTATCCCCCCGTGTTGTTCTACACGGCTACCAGCGACGATCGTGTCGGCCCGGTGCAGGCACGCAAGATGGCCGCCCGGATGCAGGCTCGCGGGATACCGGACGTGCTGTTCTACGAGAACCGG
>JAUIGA010000234.1 GCA_030430125.1 Chloroflexia bacterium
GTGCTGGATTCGACCGGGCTTCGGGGCCGCTCGACGGCGTGAGCTCCACCCAGTTGCCCGCGTCCGGGGAGAATGCCCAGGTGTCACCCTGGGGACAGGGTCCGAATCCAGAGGAGCAGCCGGCGTAGAGGATCATCACACCGTTGGTGGCGTCCCAAACCTGTTCGTGCAGGCATCGGTTGAGCGGCCGGATCGTTTCAACTGGTGTAACGTCGGTCCATACCTGGACGTTCAGGTCGAAAGACCATGTGTCGTCGAATCGACCGGCGAAGGTAAAGCCGTGGGAAACGATGAACCGGTTGGCGTCGTCGACAACACCCCCGAGGCCGTAGCGTGCTCCCGGAGCGGCACCGTCTCCGGCGTGGAGCTGTGTCCAGGTGGCCGAGTCGAAGCTGAAGGACCAGACATCGTTATAGAACACGTCTCCAACCTGCCCTCCGAACAGGACGGCCGAGTTTCTGTTCGGGTCGGAGGCCGCGGCGACACCGAAGCGTGCGTCGGGTCCGGCGACGGTCAGCTGTGTCCAGGTCATCGATTCCAGGTCGAAGAGCCATGTGTCATTCAGCGCGGCTCCGTTGCCATCGCGTCCTCCGAACAGCAGGAGTCGTTGTCCGGATTCGTCAACTGCAAGCATGTGGTCCCACCGGGGGATCGGAAGCGCACCACCAGGGGCGAGTTCTTCCCACGTCACGCCGCGGTTGGTCTGCGCGACCCCGGTACCGGCATGTGGCGCGAAACCCGCTACGGCCACGGCGCCTGCTGCGGCGAGGAGCTTTCGGCGCGTCAGGGAGTGAAGGTCTGATTGATGTGGCATGAGAAATGCACCTCGACGTGGATCAGCAAATCGGCGTGCCGATGGAGTCCCATTACCGTGTGTACGTCGACCGTCGCCTGCGGGATGCGTTTACCGCTTTGGGGTCCCAGCGGTATCGTGGAGGAACCTGCGGGCGATGTGTGAGCAAACCATACCATTGGGGCTGCGCTCGGCCGTCCTGAGTTGTCGATGAGCGTGGCTCCAAGATGCCTGGTGGCTCCCGACCCGCGTGATGATCTTGGCCGGGGAGGGTAGGGCATCCTCGCCACGTTGAGTCCCGGCGAGTGAGTACTGATGCCAGCCAACAATCGATTCGATCGAGGTTTCGGGAGTTCGAATCCTGCATGTGACTGGACTCCAACTCAGCAGGATCGAAAAACGGCTACCCACATGGGTAGCCGTTGGTGGTGGGGGTGCCTAACGGGACTTGAACCCGTAACCTCTTGTTCCACAGACAAGCGCTCTAACCGATTGAGCTATAGGCACCATATCGAAGCGGCATCGAAAGAAAGGGGTAAGCCGGGTTCTGTTCCTGGATGGTCATCTCTCTCGACTTGCGTCGGTCACGTCGTCGCCTTCGTGACGGCTCTCGACCTCCGGCCTTGGCGAGCAACCTAGTGGCGGCCGATTCGGAGATTGCTGCGGGGAGGATTGCCCTTTTCACCCTGCGTTTGCAGGCTTGGTCTCTGTTGCTCTCACGCGCAAGCGCGTGCCGATCTGGACTGTCGACAGCCACGAGAACTGTCTCCCCGGCTTTCACCGGGCACCCTCGCTCTTTGCAGCCCGGACTTTCCTCTGGCAAGGTGCCAGCGACCATCTCCCGGACTTCCGATGCATACTTCACATGTAAACGTGCAAAACCCGGCCCGTCAGCGTCCTTCGCAACAGGCCGAATTTGATGACTTGGGTGCCGAAGGGGAGATTTGAACTCCCACGGGGTTGCCCCCACTACGCCCTGAACGTAGCGCGTCTGCCGGTTCCGCCACTTCGGCAAGCAGGCGTCATGCGCGAGCCTGGAGCCGACCGTGGGATTCGAACCCACGACCTGCTGTTTACGAAACAGCTGCTCTACCACTGAGCTAGGTCGGCGTCCGCGGTCCCGCGGCACAGCGAGTCGAAGTATAGCAAACGCGGACATGCTCTGCCAGCCCGAAGTCACCCTTTGGGATGGTATTGTTGCCTCGGTCAGGCAGCCGCCTGGACCTGTCCTCAGCAGGAGCTCAGCAGGTGTCACGTACTCGATCTGGCGCTCGCCGGCGCCCACCAACACGAACGCCGGGTGCCAGTGCTGGACGTGGTATGCGGATCGGTTTTGTTGCGCTTGCGATGCTCGTTGTCTGTTCGCTCCTGGCTGGAGCGGTGGCGTTCCTGCCGTTCGGCGAGCTGTTTGGCTCCGACAACGACGATGGCGCCGGCAATTTCGAGAATGCGAACGACGACCTCATCGATGAGCTGTTGCAGCAGGTGGAAGATGATCCGGAGGATCTCGAATCGGTGTTGCTGCTGGCGAACGTCCTTGGCAACTCCGGCAGGCTCGATGAGGCAATTCCGCACTACGAACGTGCCATCGGCCTGGCGCCGGACGACCCTTCGGTGCGCCGCGATTTCGCGCAGGCACTGGCGGGCGGCGGCTTCCATGCCGACGCCGAGCTGCAGTTCCAGCGCGCATTGGAGCTTGATCCCGACAACCAGTCGGCCATGTACTATCTTGCCGAGTTGTATATGCGATGGGAACCGCCACGAGACAGCGAAGCCATTCCACTCTACGAGCGCACCATCACGACAGATCCAGATACCTTCATCGCCGATCTGGCCAGGAATCGGGTGAGCTCGATCACAGCGACGCCCGTTCCGGATGGATCGCCCGAGGCAGCGCCGGCTGCAACCCCCACAGGGGATGGGACGGGCGGCTGAACCGAACGCATGTTCTGGTCGCGCTATACTTCTCCAACGAGCAACCGGCGCCTGTGTTGTGCGTGGCACGGGCCGGATGGAAAGGCGCACCGAGGTGTCATCCGATCGGACCCAGGAAACGCGTATGATGAGCGGTGCCAATCGGGATGAGGACACTCGGCTCGATCGATCGCTCCGACCGCGGACCCTCGATGAGTACATCGGGCAGGATCGCGTCAAGAACAACCTGAATATCTTCATCCAGGCGGCGAAGGCTCGCGGCGAGGCGCTCGATCACATTTTGCTGTACGGCCCGCCTGGACTGGGGAAGACGACACTTTCGACCATCATTGCCGCTGAGATGGGCGTCAGCCTTCGCGTGACTTCCGGTCCGGCGATCGAGCGGCAAGGTGACCTCGTGTCGATTCTCACCAACCTGAAACCAGGTGACGTGCTCTTTATCGACGAGATCCATCGACTCAATCGGGTGGTGGAAGAGGTGCTGTATCCGGCAATGGAGGACTTTGCCGTCGATATCGTGATCGGCAAGGGACCGTCCGCGCGCACTATGCGAATCAACCTGCCCCGGTTCACCCTTGTCGGCGCAACGACTCGGCTCGCGTTGATGACCGGGCCGCTCCGGGACCGATTCGGAGCGGTGCTTCGACTTGACTTCTACGACGATGGGGCGATGGAGCAGATCATCCGCCGGTCGGCGTCGGTGCTGGATGTCGATATCTCCGATGACGGCGCCAGGACGCTCGCGACTCGATCCCGCGGCACGCCACGCATCGCCAACCGGTTGCTCAAGCGCGTCCGGGATGTTGCCCAGGTGCGCGGTGACGGGACGGTGACAACCGAGATCGCTGATTCGGCATTGACGCTGCTTGAGATCGACCACCTGGGGTTGGATGATGTTGACCGGCGCATCCTGCTCGCGGTAGTCGAGAAGTTCGAAGGTGGACCCGTTGGGATCGACACGCTCGCCGCGGCGACCAGCGAGGAAGCGGACACGATCATGGATGTGTACGAGCCGTACCTGATTCAACTCGGATTCCTGCAGCGTACGCCACGGGGCCGGGTGGCGACGCGACTCGCCTATGAGCATTTGGGTGCGGATATCCCGCTCGCGGTCAACAACCTCACCGCGCAGCAGGTCCTGTTCGGGGATGAAGAGTGACGCCGGAACGCGCCGACGAGAACCGTCTTCACATGGCGGACTTCGACTACGACCTGCCGGAAGATCTCATTGCCCAGGTTCCGCTTGCCGAGCGAACCGCGAGCCGTCTGCTCGTGCTGAATCGGGCAACAGGTTCGATCACGCACTCGCACTTCACCGACCTGCCTAACTGGATACGACCGAATGATCTGCTCGTGTTCAACGACAGCAGAGTGATACCGGCTCGACTTCGAATCCGGCGTGAATCGGGGGGGCGAGGGGAGTTGCTGCTGCTGTCCAGGGACCAGGCGTCCGGATCGTGGGTCGCACTGGGCAGGCCGGCAAAACGATTGCGCCAGGGAGAAACCGTTGTCGTCGAGGCTGGTGACTGGGGGGAGTCGACCGATGGATCGGCACTGATCCTCGGTCGCGATGATTCGGGACTGATCCAGGTGGTGCTGGACCAGGATGTCGAACAGCGATTGGACGACTTCGGCTCAGTCCCGTTGCCACCGTATATCACCGAGGAGCTGCACGACCCGGAACGCTACCAAACCGTGTATGGGAGGGATTCGGGTTCCGCGGCTGCACCAACCGCTGGATTGCATTTTTCGCCAGCCATGTTGGAGCAGTTGCGACGAGCTGGGGTTGTGGAGCGCTTTGTCACCCTGCATGTCGGTCTCGACACATTTCGCCCCGTGACAGCTGACTACGCGGATGAACACGCGATCCATACCGAGTGGTGCTCCGTGTCGCAGGACGTCATCGACGCGATCGCGGCATGCAAGACCGCCGGTGGACGAGTGGTCGCTGTCGGCACCACAAGCGCCCGGACACTCGAGACATACGGCCAACGAGCGGCGAACGGGAACGCCGACCCGTACCAAGGTCCGACCGGCATCTACATCACGCCGGGTTACCGCTGGACGGTGGTTGATGCGATGATCACCAACTTTCACCTGCCGCGGTCGACATTGATGTTGATGGTAAGCGCCCTTGCGGGTAGGCAGGCGATCATGCGAGCGTACCGTGAAGCGATTGCGGAGCGATATCGGTTCTTTTCGTTCGGCGATTCGATGCTGATCATCTAGACAGCCGTCGCGCTCCGATTCGCGCGACATACCAGGTGAGGGTTGTGTAACCATGGCGTATCCGGATCTCGAAGGCAAGCGGCGAGACGACGCCCTTGCCTTGCTCGACGAGTGGATTTCCAGTCCGAGTTTGAAGCGGCATTGCCTGACTGTTGAGGCGGCGATGCGCACCTACGCCGATCGGTGGGATGAGGATGTCGAAGCATGGGGCATGGTTGGCCTCATCCACGATTTCGACTTCGAGCGGCATCCGACGCTCGATCTGCATCCCAGGGATGGTGCGCCGGAGTTGCGGCGCAGAGGGTATCCAGACTGGGTGGTCGACGCGGTGCTCAGTCATGGGGAAGGGGAGGACCTGCCGCCCCGCGATTCGCAACTGCGGCTGACACTTGCGGCGGTGGACGAGCTGTGCGGGTTCGTTTCGGCGGTGGCGCTTGTCAGGCCGTCCCGGTCTGTGCGCGACGT
>JAUIGA010000235.1 GCA_030430125.1 Chloroflexia bacterium
CAACACCGGGCGTCACCCCCCTGCAGGAGTTGTCCAGCCTGCTTCCGGATACGATTCCGGACGTAGACGATTCCGCGATCCCGACGATCTACTACGCCGACATCGCCGCGCAACTCGATGCGGTCGGGACAACGCCGCCATCAAGCTTCGACGATCCGGCCATGGCGGACTGGATCGCCGCGACACGGTCATTGATGGTCGCGCCGATCGCGGCGCAGTACCTGCAGTCCTGGCGCAACGACTACGGTTTCGACCTGTTGCAGGCCGACCAGACGCTGTCCTTCAGCGCACCACCGCTGGACCTGACGATCTACCGCGGCCGGTTCGACACCAGCCACATCGAACAGACCCTTGAAACCATCGGATATCAGCGCGTCGAGGTTGGCGGCTACGAGCTGCTGTCGATCCGCGCCGATTTCGAGATCGGGATGGACGCGCCGACGGCCTACAAGATGGCCGCAATGAACTTCGGTGTCGTGCTCGACGACCGCACGATCGCGTTCTCGTCGGCGGGCGCGCCGCTGGCGGCCGTCCTCGACGTGATGCACGGTCTCGCCCCCTCGGCGATGGACAGCGCCGGTTTCGCCATGGTGGTCGACGCCGCCCCGGCCGATCTCGTGTCGGCGGTCCTCGTGCCTGGTCCGATGCTGGCGGGAGGGGATCCCGCGAGCGTGCTCGACATCGGCGGGGAAGGCACGCCGGACGTGGACGCGATCGCCACGGAAATGGCGCAGGTCAGCGAGATGCCGCCGGTCCTGCTGGCGCTGGTGGGGTCAACCGCAGGGGGGCCACTTCCGACCAATCCGGCGGAGACGCCCGCGCCGGACGCGGCCTCGCCGGATATCCCCGATGCCCGCGCGATCGCCATCGCGCTGATGCCGAGTCCGGAGCTGGCGCAGGCAGCGATCCCGGTGGTGGAGGAACGCCTGGAGACCGGGGTATCCACCGTGTCGGCCCGGCCATACGCAGAGCTCTTCGCCGGCCACGATGTGCGCGCCGCAGACGGCCAGCCTATCCTGCTGATCGACCTGACGCTCGGGGACGAGACCTTCCCCCATATCCTGGTCGACATGGTATTCCAGCGCGACCTCGGCTTCCTCGCGTGGTAGGCAGGGTAGCCCAGCATCCTTCGCGACACGCAAATGAGTCCTTGCAGCATGGTTGGATGCCAACCGAGAGTGCCAGAGATCATCGAAAGACAGCCTCTCTGACCCCGGCGGCGGGGTCCAGATCATGGCAAACTGGAGTCCGGCCAACCAAAACCACGTCACTCCTCGCCAGGCTCGGAGTGACGGCCAATTCGTTGGTCTGACGCCAGTTTGCCATGGTTCGGCCATCGGCGGGCGTTGCGCCCCGCCAGCCACCCCGGAGGGGGAGGGTTATCCCACCCCCCGGATTCCCGGCACACCACCTGTCGCCGAACGCGCTATCCTCGCATCATTGACTCACGATCACGACGACCGTGACCGATGAGAGGAGCGCGAGACTTGGCAACGACCGCCGCCGCCACCCTGAACCCCGCCGACCGCCAGATGCTGGATCTCGACGCCGGCACCACGTTGCCGCGCGGTGTCAGCATCGCGATCGCCATCCTGCTGATCGCCGTCACCGTGGCGGTCCACGCCATGCCGTCCGACCGGGATACCAGTGGAACAACCACTGTGTCGCGGATCGAGCCGCAGACCATCACCATGCCGGCGCTGCGACCGACCTTGCCGCTCTACCAGCCCCCCGCCAGCCCGTACTCGCCGGTCGGGCCATCCGCCGCGCTGGTGGATGCCACCACCGGACTCGTCAGCGCGGACGCCATCGGCCAGTAGCAACCCATCAGACAGGATCCACAGGACCCATGACCATGACCTCGACCGACCACCCCCCCACCAGTCCGGCGGATCGCGCTTCCCGCTTCGGCGTGCCGGAGGATTCCCTGCGTCGCGTCAGCCGCACGCTCACCGAGGAGCCGGAGACGATCTTCGGGTTCATCCACGACCTGCCGGGTATCCGCTCGTGGAAGATTCTCAACGACATCGCCTTTCTGGTGCTCAGCGGGATACTCGGCATCTTCTGGTTCGTCGTCGCCATCGTCGGCTTCGCCGTCGGCGCGCCGCTGACCGTCGTCTTCGTCGGTTTCCCCATCCTCGCCCTCACCATTGGCGCGCTGGTCTGGGGCGCACACCTGGAGCGGGCGCGCATCCGCACCTTCCTCGGCATCAACATACCCTCGCCCTACCGTGACATGCCGCAGGACGGCGGGCTCGTGCGGCGGGGCTGGCGCATGCTGCGCACCTCCGCGGTCTGGCGCGATGTCGCCTACCTGCTGCTGCTCTTCCCGATCGGGCTGCTGGAGCTCACCATCGCGCTGATTCCGCTGCAATTCGCGATCGCGCCGATCATTACCTTCTTCGGCGGCAGCACGCAGATCCTCTGGTGGAACGTCAACGGCTTCTTCGAGGCGATCCTCGCGCTGCTGATCGGCGCGGTACTGCTGCTGCCGCTCAGCATCCTCATCAACCTGATGGCATCCCTGCACGGGCAGGTGGCGACGCGCCTGCTGGCGAAATCCACCGAAGAAATCCTCACCGAGCGCGTCGAGGAGCTGACCGAGAGCCGTTCGGCCGTGATGAAGGCAATGCACCTGGAGCGCCGTCGCATCGAGCGCGACCTCCACGACGGCGCGCAGCAGCGCCTCGTCTCGCTGGCGATGGATCTCGGCCGCGCCCGCGACCGCATGGAGAGCGGCGACACCCAGTCCGCGGAGCAACTGCTGGTGCAGAGCCACGAGGAGACCAAGGTGGTGCTCAAGGAGCTGCGCGACCTGGTGCGCGGCATCCACCCGGCCGTGCTCAGCGACCGCGGGCTGGACGCGGCGATCTCCGCCATCGCCGGACGCTCGCCGATCCCCGTCGACGTCGAGGTCGAGCTGCCCCAGCGGCTGCCGGACGAAGTCGAGGGCACCGCCTACTTCTTCGTCGTCGAGGCGCTCACGAACATCGCCAAGCATGCCCACGCCACCGAGGCGAACGTCAACATCCGCCGCAATGGCGAGTGGCTCCGCATCGAGGTGCGCGATAATGGACTCGGCGGCGCCGACCCGACACACGGCTCGGGTCTGGCGGGGCTGCGGGACCGCATCGGCGCGCTCGATGGAGGCATGTGGATCGAGAGCCCGAACGGTGGCGGGACCCGCCTGATCGTGGAGATTCCATGCGGGTAGCGGCAGGGCTCGACGCCTCCGTCTGGCCCGCGCCGACGGGAGCTGGCATGCGGGTCGTTATCGCCGAGGATGCGGTGTTGCTGCGCGAGGGGCTGGTGCGGCTGCTCACGGAACAGGGCATGGAGATCGTCGACGCGGTCAGTGACGGGGAGTCGCTGATCGCGTCGACGGCCGAGCACAAACCCGACGTGGTGATCGCCGACGTGCGGATGCCGCCGACCTTCCGGGAGGAGGGGCTGAAGGCGGCGCTGGAGATTCGCAAGAAGCTGCCGGGCACGCCGATCCTCGTCTTCTCGCAATATGTGGAAGAGCGCTACGCCGCCGAGCTGATGGCGACGGGCACCAACGGTGTCGGCTACCTGCTCAAGGATCGCGTCGCCGACGTGCGGGACTTCATCGCGGCGATCCGGCAGGTAGCGGCGGGCGGCACGGTGCTCGACCCCGAGGTGGTGGCGCAGCTGGTGACGCGCCGGCGGCGGGACGAGAAGCTGGCGAGCCTGACGGCGCGAGAGCGCGAGGTGCTGCAGCTGATGGCGCAGGGCCGCACGAACGCGGCGATAGCCGACGCGCTGTTCGTCTCCGAGGGGACGGTGGAGAAGCACATCCGGGGCATCTTCGGCAAGCTCGGACTGGACGACGCCGTGCACGACCACCGCCGCGTGCTCGCGGTGCTGGCCTACCTCAACCCCGAAACGGATCCGTCGTAGGGGACACCTTGCCGGCGCTGCCATCGTGGCTCACATCATCGTTCCGCGCCGGCAATGGCGTCCCATCTCGAAAATCGGGAGGCCATTGGCCACCCGCGGTTGCACCTGTTGCTTGGCAGGGGAGGGCCTTGTGTCACTCCCTTTTCCGTTGCCGAACGCGACGCGGGAGGAGACAAGCTCCTCCCCTACGAATCCTCGGCATCTCGCCCAAGGCTGCTACACATCAATTCACCTTGGCATGCTGTCAGTCTTCGACGCGATTCCCGGCGTGCGCATGAAACCTTGCACCGCGCCTGAGTCACGGTTCGAAGGTTGCGTGTCCCAGATGCTCACGTTGTGTGAGCATCTGGGACATCTTGAGCAAGTGGGGGTGATTTCCCCGGAACGGCGGGGGTTTTCCCAGGTGTTCAGGTTGAGCGGGCTGGTGACCTGAACCTGAGCATCTGGGCAATCTCGGCGAGGCACATGTTCCAGATGCTCAAGATAGGCACGTATGGAATACCTGAGCATCTGGAGGTGATGCTGACGAGATGGGAGAAACGGCCCGGCACGGAGGTGCGGCCCGACATCCTTCGACCCGGACAGGCCCTGGAGCCGCATGCGCAGGGCTGTAGCGGCGTGCGTGCCCGCGCATCCGGCGTTCGCCCACGCCGTGGTTCGCAGCGGGCAATGCCGCCTGACCGCGGACCGGGTGACGAGCACCCGCAGGGTGGTCAGATCAGGACAGGACGGCGATACTGGAACCGGACGCATCAAATGATCAGGGCTGTGATTGCCGCAGGGATGCCCGGGAACGCGTTCCTGTCGGGTTGAGGATCGGCTTCGTGATAGCAATTCGTGAGAAGTGCAGATGATGAGCAAGGAATGGCAACGCGCGGAGTTGCACAAGACGATCTGGCGGATCGCGAACGACCTGCGCGGCAGCGTAGATGGCTGGGACTTCAAGAGCTACGTGCTCGGCATGCTCTTCTACCGGTACATCTCCGAAAACCTGGTGGCGTACCTCAACCACATGGAGCGCGATGCCGGCACCCCCGATTTCGACTACGCGAAGCTGAGCGACCTCGAAGCCGAGGCGGGACGTGCCACGACCGTCGACGAAAAAGGGTTCTACATCCTGCCGAGCGAGTTGTTCGCCAACGTGCGAGAACGGGCGAACGAGGACGAGCAGTTCAAAGCGAACCTGAACGAGACGCTCGCGGCCGTGTTTCGAGATATTGAGGGCTCCGCCCTCGGCCACGACAGCGAGGACGATCTGAAGGGGCTCTTCGACGACCTCGACGTCAACTCCTCGAAGCTGGGCAACACGGTCGCGCGGCGGAACGAGAAGCTCACAAAACTCCTCAACGCCATCGGCGACCTGGACCTGGGCAACTTCGAGGACAACTCGATCGACCTCTTCGGCGACGCCTACGAATACCTGATGCAGATGTACGCCTCGCAAGCCGGCAAGTCCGGTGGTGAGTACTACACGCCACAGGAGGTCTCCGAG
>JAUIGA010000236.1 GCA_030430125.1 Chloroflexia bacterium
GAATCCAACCTGGAGGAGATCTACTACTACCGCATCCAGCCGGACGATGGCTTCGCGCTGCAGCGGCTCTACGGACCCGGCTACGATCATGCGTGGACGATCCACGACGGCGACCTGCTGCAGGTACCGGAGGGCTACCACGCCTTCGCGGTGGCGCACGGCTACACGGGCTACTATCTCAACGTCCTGGCTGGTGACGAGACCGAGCGAACCATGCAACCCGCCGACGACCCGCAATACGCCTGGGTGCGCGGCACCTGGAACGACGAGATGAACGCCGGCATCGCCGGCTGGCAGGACATCGACCGAAGGGTCAACGGCGACGCGGGGCGGCGTTCGTAGGGACCGCCCCCGTGCCGGTCCAGACAGGGGCCGGGACAAGTCCGGCCCGTACGGGAGGCCCTTGTGGCCTCCCTCATTTCCTGCAAGGAGCACCCCATGACGACGATCCGGGCAACGATGGCACAGGCGCTGGTGCGGTACCTCGCCGCGCAGAAGGTTGCGCGAGACGGCGAGACGACGCCCTTCTTCGCCGGCATGTTCGGCATCTTCGGCCACGGCAACGTCACCGGCGTCGGCCAGGCGCTGGAGGAGCACCGCGACCTGCTGCGCTACTACCGCCCGCAGAACGAGCAGGCGATGGTCCACACCGCCGCCGCCTACGCGAAGATGAAGAACCGCCTCGCCACCTTCGCCTGCACCTCGAGCGTCGGGCCCGGCGCCACCAACATGGTCACCGGCGCCGCGCTGGCGACCGTCAACCGGCTGCCCGTGCTGCTGCTGCCCGGCGACACCTTCGCCAACCGCGCGCCGCACCCGGTGCTGCAGCAGATCGAGTTCCCCATGGCCGGGGACGTGAGCGCCAACGACGCCTTCCGACCCGTGTCACGCTTCTTCGACCGCATCGTCCGCCCGGACCAGCTCCTGATGTCCCTGCCGGAGGCGATGCGCGTGCTCACCGACCCCGCCGAGACCGGCGCCGTCACCCTCGCGCTGCCGGAGGACACCCAGACCGAGGCGTTCGACTACCCCGCGAGCTTCTTCGAGGAGCGGGTTTGGACAATCCGTCGCCCCGTACCTCCGGAGGATGCCCTGCTGGAGGCGGCAAAGCTGATCTCCGAGAGCGAGAACCCGCTCATCATCGCCGGGGGCGGCGTCATCTACAGCGACGCCGGTGACGCGCTGGACGACTTCGCCACCGACTTCGGCATCCCGGTCAGCGAGTCGCAGGCCGGCAAGGGGGCAATCCCCTGGGACCACGCCTGGAACGTCGTCCCGATCGGCGCGAATGGCGGGCTCGCCGCCAACCGCATCGCGCGGGGTGCCGACGTCATCATCGCGATCGGCACGCGACTGGGCGACTTCGTCACCGCTTCAAAGACTGCTTTCCAGCATCCGAACGCCCGCGTCATCGGCATCAACGTCGCCGGTATGGACGCCTTCAAGCTGGGCGGGCTGCCCCTGGTCGGCGACGCCAGGGCGACGCTGATTGCTTTGGGCGAGGCGCTGCGGGGCGAGGGCACCGTGCGCGACATCTTCGAGAGCGGCAGGCCGGTGCAGGCACTGAAGCAGGAGTGGGAAGCCGAGGTCGACCGGCTCCGCGCCAACGAAGGGAGCGACGCGCTCAGCCAGGCGCAGGTGCTGGGCATCGTCAACGAGGCCGCCGGCGACCGTGGCACGGTGATCAATGCGGCCGGCAGCATGCCCGGTGACCTGCTCAAGGTCTGGCGCACCCGGGACCCGAAGGGCTACCACGTCGAGTACGGCTACAGCTGCATGGGCTACGAGATTCCGGCCGGACTGGGGGTGAAGCTGGCTGACCCCGACCGCGAGGTGTTCGTGATGATCGGCGACGGCAGCTACCTGATGCTGCACACCGAGATCGTCACCGCCATCCAGGAGGGGGTGCGGTTCACCATCGTGGTTGTCGACAACCACGGCTACCAGAGCATCCACGGCCTGCAGATGGGGTCGGGCACGCCGTCGTTCGGCAACGAGCTGCGCTATCGGGGCGAGGGCGGGGTGCTGGACGGCCCGCCGGTGCCGATCGACTTCGCCGCCAACGCCGAGAGCCTGGGGGCGCGGGCGATCCGGGCGACGACGGCCGACGAGCTTCGCGAGGCGCTGGACGCGGCGAGGGTGGAGAGCCGCGTCACCGTCGTCACCGTCGAGGTCGACCCCGAGCCGCGCGTCGCTAGCTACGAGGGCTGGTGGGACGTCCCCATCGCCGAGGTCTCCAGCGAGGACTCCGTCAACGAGGCCCGCGCGGACTACGAGGACGCCATGAAGAAGCAGCGAACCGTTTGGTAGCGACCGGTATTTCGTAGGGGCGGACCCTGTGTCCGCCCGGTGGCAGCGAAGCTGGCACATCGTCTCCCACCGGTCGCGGTCATGGGCTACCATGAGGGCGGGTCCAAACGTCCAGGAACTGATGCCTGCAGGGCGCGGGCAGCATGGTGAACGCGATGCGCGTGCGACGAGACGGCGATCCCCGCTGTCGACGAACGGCACGTGTGGTTGGGAGCTTCGACAGCATGGATCACAACGCGCAGAAATCGACCGCATTTCGGCACACCGTCAATCGGCGGACTCTCGTGCTTGCCCCTGGATTCGCGATTGTTGCCAGCGGCATGGCCGGCAGCGGCGCCGCACTCGCAGCTTCGACCGGAACCCCGGCACCGATGGCGTCACCGGCGGCTACCGGAACCCCGGAGTGGCTGGAAACGGTCGAGGACCTCATCCGCATCGAGACCTGGCGCGCGGTCGACGGCAGCAACGAGGACCAGGTCGTCGCGAATATTGGCGAGATCAAGGACAAACTCGCCGGGATCGTTGACGAATTCGTGTCGAGCAACACCATCACCACCGCGGTCCCGGAAGCCTTCGAGTGGCGCGATCCGGACAACCCGTACTGGGTATTCGGGTGGCGCGTCGGCTCGGGGACGAACAGGATGTCGATCATCTCGCACCTGGACACCGTCTCGCCCGGGGAGACGGACTGGCGTGCCTTCGAGCCACGCATCGAGCAGCGCGAGTACCTGGGAACGACGACCGACTTCCTCGTCGGGCGCGGCGCGATCGACGACAAGGGCCCCGCGGTCGTGGCGTTGCATGCCCTGCTGGACGTGTTGATCGACCTCGACGCGAATCCCGACCTCCTCGAAGACGTGACCCTGGAGATCCTGCTCGACACCTCCGAAGAGACGGACATGTCGACGCCGCACTACCTGGATGCCAACCCCGACGCCGCGCCGTCCTTCGGCATCGTGTTCGACGCGATGTGGAGCGTGCGCGCCGAGAAGGGCATCGAGCGTCCCGTCTTCTCCGCCCCGATCACCAGCGATCCGGACTCAGGATTGTGGGTGGCTGCGCTGGCGACCGAGGTCGGCCCCGTCAACCAGATCGCCGACTTCGCGGAAGCGCGCATCACCGGCAGCGACCCCGCTGCGCTCGACGACTATGCCGGGGCGGTGGAGGCGGCCTACGCCGCGTACGGGTTCGACGATCCCGACTATCGCCGGGCGACCCTGACGGTGGACCGCGACGGCGACGACGTTGTGCTCAGGACCAACGTGGCCGGGGCCCAGCACGGGTCCGCCCCCCAGGAGAACCGCGCCGAAGGGGCGAACCCGCTCGTGTCCCTGGCCAACTTCATCGCCGGGCAGGCGGCCGATGGCACCCTTGGCGACAACCACTACACGCGGATCGCCGACTTCATCGCCTGGGGGTGGGGCACCATGGTCTTCGGCGAGAAGCATCCCGGATTACTCCTGCGCAACGACGAGGTGTTCACCGAGGGGAACGGCACCACCTACACCCTGACCCGGCTCTCGACCGATGAGGATGCCGGGGTTGTCCAGCTCGGGGTCGACATCCGGTATGCAACCGGTCACCACGAACAGTCGTGGGATGGCACGGACGGGCTGATCCCGGGCGAGAGCCTGTTCGCCGGGATATTCGACGAGCTCATGACTCAGTATGCGGCGTCAGAGCGAGGCTCCGAGATCTCTGTCGAGACCGTCACCGTCTTCGCACCAGACATCAGGAATCCGGACAACCCCTACCTGTCGAAGGTGAACGACGCCTATCGCGATGCCCTGGGTGAGGATTCGCCGATGCTTGCGATCGGCGGCGGCACCGACGCCAAGGGGAACCCGCAACTGGTGGCGGCCGGTCCGTTGTTCAGCGACAGCCTGGGTGCACCCATCAACTTCCACGGCATCGATGAGGGCGCGCCGATCGTGGCCCTGACGAACAGCCAGAAGATCCTCGTCAGCCTCCTGCGGGACGAGGCGGGCCTGCCGTGACCGTGCGTGACGGGCATCGGCGTCGAGATCGAACCCGAGCTCCGGGTGCCGAACTACGTGGGCTGGTGGGACGTTCCCATTGCCGAGGTCAGTGCCGAGGCTTCGGTGAGCGCGACCCGGGCGCCGTACTAGGAGGCGATCAAGAAGCAGCGGGTGGTTTGGTAGCGATCCATAGCCTACCGTCGTCAACAGCCACTGCGAACGCTCTCCGCCCATAGTGACCAAGACTCAGGAGGTAGCGCGGTATGGATTCAATGGGTTCAAAGTTCCACGATCTAATCTACCTTGATGTATCCCTTGTCGAGTCTATCCTGGCACAACTCCAAGAGGGACTAGTCAAGACTTTTGTGGATGAGGAAGAAGGCACCTCAACTGCGAGCGTTGAAGGACGGGTTTCAATAGCGGCTCTCTTTGGCTTTGGCTCAAAGCTGGAAGGAGGGAAGCGTGGGCTGGCCAGAGCTGATGTCGGTCCAGTTGGGTGAGCCGCCGAGGCTCAGTGCCCAAACGTCGTTGCGGACGCCACTCGAGTCGCCACAGAAGACGACGAGACGGTCATGGAACGAATCGTAAACGCTGCCGTGGCCCCTTCGGTTCACTGGTGGTACGCCCCCCGGTGTCAGCTGGTTCCAGACAGGCGCAGCCAGATTCAGAGACCAGACATCGCCGAGAATGGTTCCGTCGTCGCCGCCGTAGATCACCAGGTTGTTGCGACTCGAGTCGTATGCTGCGGAAGCGAACCTGCGCTGGCTTGGACCGCTGTTGCCGATGATGAACGACCACGTCGGCGTGCCGGCGACGGGTAGATCGAGTACCCAGACGTCGTTCATATTGCCGCCGGCACCCTCGCCACCGAAAAGGATCAGGCGGTTGTTTACGAAATCAAAGGTGTGGGCTGCGAAAGCGCGCGCCGAAGGCGACGGTCCATTTGCCGCGAGAGGCACCCAGGTGCCGCTGCCACTTCGATCAAGCATCCAGAGATCGGACAGCACGTTGCCGTCGGTGCGACCGCCGAACATCACGATTCGGTTGTTGTTGAAGTCGTTGCAGATCACTGCGCCGGAGCGCGGAGGCAAACCGGCACTGACCGGT
>JAUIGA010000237.1 GCA_030430125.1 Chloroflexia bacterium
GCGGTGAGCGACTCACCGAACACACGCTCGATACCACGTCGAACGTCATGGGAGAGCTCAGGATCGACGAAGGCGCCGCGCCTCGTGAGCTCGGCGAGCGCCGGCTCTAGCCCGTCGATGCGGCGCAGGAATTCCGGTGTTGCCATGTCAGAGCCTCCTAGCCGCGCAACGATGCGCTCAGGGTACGGCTCAGGGTCTTCTCGATTCGTTTCCGAACCTTCTCTAGCTCCTTGTCGGTCAGTGCGCGGTCCGGCGCCGTGAACGTGACGCGGAAGGTGAGGCTCTTCTTTCCCTCCCCAATCGCCTCGCCCTGATACACATCGAACAGGGTGATCCCCGTCGCGAGCGGTCCGGCGCCTTTTAGCAACGCGTGCTGCACGTCGGCGGCTGGTGTCGAGGTGTCGACGACGATCGAGAAATCCTGCTCGACCGGAAGGAATGGATCGGCCTTGACCTGGATACCCTGGGCGTCGGGAACCGCAGCCAGCACGGCGTCAAGATTCAGTTCGAATGCCGCCACGCGTACGTCGATTCCGAAGTCAGCGGCAAGCGACGGGTGAACCTCCCCGATGACGCCGATAGGCGCGTCTCCGGTCGTGACGGTCGCCGCTCGACCGGGGTGTAATGCAGGGTGGACCAACCGCTCGAATCCGAGCGACAGGCCAAGGCGGCTCGCGACCGAATCCACGAGTCCCTTCGCATCCCAGAAATCCATCTCCGTCGATTCCGGGGCGAACCTGTCCAGAGTCGTGCGGCGTCCGGCGACAACGCCGGCGAGATGCGAAGGCTCGGACGGTAGCTGACCGGCACCGTTGCCCCAGAAGACGTGGGCGATCTCGAAGAGGCGGACTTCGGCCTGGTGTTTCAGGTTTTCCGAAACGGCGGGCAGCAGCGATGGAAGCAGCGACGGGCGCAGCAGCGGACGCTCGGTGTTGACGGGGTTGAGCAGGCGGACCGTTGCGTTGGCTGGGATCGTCGCCGTCAGGGCGATCGACGATGCAGTTGACCACCGCGCGACCTCGTCCTCGGCAATCGTTGCGTACGATCGTCCTTCCCACATGCCGCCGGCAGCCAGCACGGATCGCACTCGTCGTTCCAGCAGGAACATCGGGTCACGCTCCACGACTGGCGATTTTCCGGTGGGAAGCGTTGCCGGGAGCTCTGCATACCCGACAATGCGTGCCACCTCTTCAACCACATCTTCCGGGATGGAGATGTCCTTGCGCCACGTCGGAACGGCGACGGTGAGCGTATCGCCGGTGATCTCGGGCTGCAGATCGAGCCGAGTGAGTACGTCGACAATGCGCTCCTGGCCGATTTCGATACCCAGGACGCGCTGGAATCGAGACATCGGCATGGAGACCGATCGCGGTGCGACGGGTTGGGGGTACGTGTCGTCGTATGAAACGATGGTTGCGCCAGGGCAGAGCTCGAGGATCAGCGCGACTGCTCGTTGCGCCGCGGCGAGTGCCAGCTCGGGGTCGAGTCCTCGTTCGAATCTGGTCGATGCGTCCGTTCGTAGCTTGAGCGTCCTGGAGGTGTGCCGGATGTTCACCATGTCGAAGGTGGCGGATTCCAACAGGATACACGAGGTGTCGTCGGTCACCTCGGTGTTCACGCCACCCATCACGCCGGCGATGCCGACCGAGCGCTCTCCATCGGTGATCATCAGCATCGACTCGTCGATATCGCGCTTCCGATGGTCGAGTGTCTCGATAGTCTCGCCGTCAAGTCCGCGACGGACCACGATCTTTCCGGTTCCGAGGGTGCGGAGGTCGAACGCGTGAAGCGGTTGTCCCATTTCCAGCAGGACGTAGTTGGTGATATCGACAAGGTTGTTGACAGGGCGGACGCCAGCGCGGGCGAGACGCTGTGCCATCCAGCCAGGCGAGGGCTCGACGCGGACGCCGTCGATGACGACGCCGACGTAGCGCGCGTTGAGGTCGGGGGCGTCGATGGTGACAAGGTTGTGTCGCGCCGGGTAGTCGCTCAACGTTGCCTGGACGGGGAGACGCAGGGTCGTGCCGAGCACCGCGCTGGCTTCACGAGCGATTCCAACCATCGAGAACGCATGGACGAGGTTGGGAGTGATCTCGAACTCGATGATCGCATCGCCCAGGTAGTCAACGAGCGGCACGCCGACCGGTGCATCGTCCGGCAGGACAACGATGCCCTCGTGTTCGTCACTGAGTCCCAGCTCCTTTTCGCTGCAGACCATACCCTCCGACGTGATGCCCCGGATCTTGCCGGGTTTGAGCGTCTTGTATTTGAGCTCATCGGCGTAGCCGTCGATCAGCTTCGCGCCGGCGAGTGCGAGAGCAACCTTCTGGCCTGCGGCAATGTTGGGCGCGCCGGTGACGACAGTGAGCCGGTGCTCACCCGCCTCGACATCAGCGAGCACGAGGCGATCAGCGTCGGGATGCGGCGATACTTCCAGCACATCGGCGACGTAGACCTTGTCCCACGTGTCGCCGACGTAGTCGATCTTCTCCGCCTCGAGACCGGCCATGGTCATGCGGCGGGCGAATTCCTCGGGGCTGACGTCGATATCAACATATTCGCCGAGCCAGCGAAACGGTACCTTCATCGTGGTGGATCTCCGGTGTGAGGGTCCTGAGTGTAATGGAGGTGTGGTCAGGATACGGCGGCTGTCGCGAACTTCTTGAGGAATCGCAGGTCGTTGGTGTTGAAGATGCGGAGGTCGTCCACGCCGTACTTCATCATCACGATGCGCTCGATACCGAGGCCGAATGCGAATCCGGTGTATTCGTCGGGATCGTAGCCGACGCCGCGCAGCACGTTGGGATGGACCATGCCCGCGCCGCCCATTTCCAGCCAGCCGGATTGCTTGCAGACACGGCATCCCTTGCCAGAACAGATCGCGCAGTCGACCGCGAAATCAACCCCTGGTTCAACGAACGGGAAGTAGTCGCAGCGGAATCGTACGCGTCGTTCCGGCCCGAAGAGCTGCCGGGCCATCTCCTGCAGCACGCCCTTGAGGTCGGTCATGGTGATGTTGCGATCGACGGCAAGTCCCTCCAGCTGGGTGAACATCCACTCGTGAGACGCATCCTGCGCCTCGTAGCGGTAGGTTCGGCCAGGCACGATCACCCGGACAGGTGGGTCGATACGCTCCATCGTGCGGGCCTGCATCGGCGACGTGTGGGTGCGCATCACGATCTCCGCCGTGGGGTCGTCCACAAGGATGGTGTCCCACACGTCACGCGCCGGGTGATCAGCCGGGATATTGAGGAGATCGAAGTTGTAGCGACCGGTTTCGACCTCAGGCCCAAACACCGCCTGGAACCCAAGCTGACCGAAAATCTCCACAAGCTCGTCGATCATGCGGGACACCGGGTGAATGGCGCCAATCTGCGGGTCGATACCCGGCAACGTGACATCGACGCGCTCGTCCTCGAGACGTGCATCGAGCGCTTCTCGTTCGATGCGATCCCGAATCGGGGCGAACGCGGTTTCGAGCTCCTGTCGCAGGGCTTGCGTTTCGCGCCCCGCCACAGGGCGCTCGTCCTTCGGCAGCGTGCCGAGCGACCGCAGCATGGTCGTGATCTCGCCCTTCGGACCCAACCAGGCGCGTTCCCACTCCTGGACATCTCCGAGGGAGGAGAGTGCCTGGAGCTGGCCGGTTGCCTGGGATCGCGCGTCGGCGATCTTCTCTGTCAGTCCGTGAATCTGCGTCTCCATCTTTCATTCCTTGTAAAGCGGCCTGATTTCGGGCATGCAAAAACCCCTCGACAGGGACGAGGGGTTGCCACGCGGTACCACCCTGATTCGCCGCCATGACCTGGCTGGCGCACTCTTGATTCACACGAGGAATCATGCGGTCCGGCTACGGGGGACCAGCCCGGCGTCACCAGTGCGTACGCCGTGCAGCGTCTGGCTTCACCAACTCGGGAGTGAACGGCTCAATTCGGTCGTGCCCGGGTTCGCAGTCCATGACGAGGGCTCCCTGATCGACCGAGGTCCTCAAGCCTCGTTCCGTCAACGTCGTGACTCTTCGGTTGTCTGCCACGAGTATACGGCTGCAGGCAAGAGGGCGGGGTGTATCGGCCTATACTTGCGCGAGTGTCGATGGCAGGCAGGAATCAGCTGGCAAGGAGCCGAGGGTGACCATGTTCGACCGTATGATCGAAGCGGTGCACGCGCGCGAGATTCTCGATTCTCGCGGAAACCCAACCGTCGAAGTCGAAGTGTATCTGGCAAGCGGAGCAATGGGGCATGCGGCGGTGCCCTCTGGCGCTTCGACCGGTGCCTACGAGGCGGTCGAGCTGCGAGATGGCGACAAGGGTCGATATGGCGGAAAGGGCGTCCTGACGGCTGTCGAGAATATCAATGACGAGCTGGCCGAGGTCGTAGTTGGCATGGACCCCCTCGATCAGGTGGGAATCGATCTCCTCATGAAAGAGGTCGACGGCACTGACAACAAGGGTCGGCTCGGCGCCAACGCGCTGCTCGGCGTGTCGCTGGCGGTCGCCCGCGCCGCGGCCGAGGAGCTTGGCATGCCGCTGTACCGGTATCTGGGCGGGCCGAACGCGCGCACGATGCCGGTGCCGATGCTGAACATCCTCAACGGCGGCAAGCACGCCGAGGGCTCCAGTGTCGACATGCAGGAGTTCATGGTGATGCCGGTCGGCGCGACGACGTTCGCCGAGGGGCTTCGCATGGGTGCCGAGGTCTTTCACACCCTCAAGAAGGTCCTGGCGTCTCGGGGGTTGAATACCAATGTTGGTGACGAGGGCGGCTACGCGCCGAACCTGGAATCGAACGAGGCGGCAGTGCAGCTGGTCATCGAGGCCATCGAGAAGGCTGGATACACTCCGGGCGACGATCTCGTGATCGCGCTCGATCCTGCCTCGACCGAGTTCTTCGAGGACGGCGCGTACAACCTCGCGGGTGAGGGGCGGACGCTCTCCCCTGCGGAAATGGTCGACTTCTGGGCAGAGTGGGTCGCCAGGTACCCGATTGTCTCGATCGAAGACGGGCTGGCCGAGGACGACTGGGATGCGTGGACAGGACTAACTGCGCGTGTCGGCGGTTCGTGCCAACTGGTCGGAGACGACCTGTTCGTCACCAACACCGAGCGGTTGCGGACCGGAATCGAGATGGGTGCGGGCAACGCAATTCTCGTCAAGCTCAACCAGATCGGCACGCTGACCGAAACGCTCGAGGCAATCGAGATGGCACATCGAGCCGGCTTCCGCGCCGTGATCTCGCATCGGTCTGGTGAAACGGCGGATACCTTCATTGCCGATCTCGCGGTCGCGACAAACGCGGGTGAAATCAAGACCGGAGCTCCTTCCCGCGTCGACCGCGTGGCGAAGTACAACCAGTTGCTCAGGATTGAAGAGGAGCT
>JAUIGA010000238.1 GCA_030430125.1 Chloroflexia bacterium
TGGTTCATTCCGTGGTGCGCTCCCCGAACGTGAGGTGCGGCGCAAATGGCGTGGGATCCTCGTACGGCCCGATCAGCACCATGTTCAATCGCTCGTCCAGGAACAGCTCCTGGGCGAGTTCCTGCACCTGATCGGCGGTGACGGCGTCGATCTCCTCCATCACCTGCTCGGGTGTCTTGATCTCGCCGTAGGTCGCTTCCTGGCTGCCCACCCACGATGCCACCGAGCGGCTGTCCTCCAGGCCCATCAGCAGGCGGCCCTTGCGGAGCTCCTTGTTGCGGTGCATCTCCTCGTTGCTGACGCGGATATCCCGCAGCTTGCGCAGCTCGCCGAGGATGGCATCGGTCGCTTCCTCGGCCCGGTCGATGTCCGTGCCGGCGTAGACCACCCCCTGCCCGACATCCTCGTACCCCCGGAAGTAGCCAAACACCGAGTAGACCAGCCCGCGTCGCTCGCGGATCTCCTGGAACAGCCGCGAGCTCATCCCGGAGGAGAGGATCGAGTCGATCATCGCCTGCGCGTGGCGCCGCTCGTCCCGGTAGGAGATCGCCGGCACGCTGATGCACAGGTGCGCCTGCTCGGTCGGCCGGTTGACGACACGGAGCCGCGACGCGTCCTGGGTGACGGCGACCGGCGTGGCGACATCGGCGCCCTCGCCGCGAAGATCGCCGAAGTTCGCCTCGGCGAGACGCACGATCTCGTCGTGGTCGATATCCCCACCGGCGGCGATCACCAGCCGCTCCGGCCCGTAGTTGCGTTGCCAGAAATCGACCATCGCCACCCGGTCGATGTTACCGACCGATGCGATGGTTCCGGCAATGTCCCGCCCGAGCGCGTCGTCGCCCCAGACCAGCGCGTCGGTGAGGTCGTGCACCAGATCCTCCGGCACGTCCTGCACCGAGCGAATCTCCTCGAAGACGACCTTGCGCTCCTTGTCGATCTCGGCGGGATCGAAGACCGACCCACGCAGCATGTCGGCCATCACGTCGAACGCCATCGCCGTGTGCGTGCTCGGCACCTTGCACCAATAGGAGGTCGATTCCCGGCCGGTGGCGGCGTTGAGCATGCCGCCGACTTGTTCGATCTCCTCGGAGATCATCAACGGATCCGGCCGGCGCTCGGTCCCCTTGAACAGCATGTGCTCCAGGAAGTGAGAGACGCCGGCGATCTCGGGACGCTCTACCCGGGAGCCGACGTTGTAGTAGAAGATCAGGCTCGCCGAGCGCACGCCGGACATCGGCCCGGTGACGACGCGCACGCCATTGGCGAGGGTGGTCTTGTGGTAGTGCGGGGTGTCGGCGGGACCGGCCCCGGTGGCGAGCTCGCCCGGGACGGTGCTGCTGGCGCGTCCGGGCAGCGAACGATGCATTGAATACAAGCGGGTTACTCCTTCAGCCGTGATCAGCATCTGATTCCCGCAATGGTACGGGTAATGAGGCATCGTGACCACAGCGGGACGTAACCGCGAGACAACGAGTGCGTTCGTGCCGACGGGCAACCCCGCCCTGCAAGAGGGAGGGGACGTGCAGGTCACCTGGTACCGCGACCGAGAGGGCTGGTTTCCAGGAATGCCGCGACACCGGGGTCGTTGCGATCCAATCGTGTTCAGGCAGCTTTTTTCAGCGGCAACGGAAGCCAGCAGCCAGCGTTCGCCCTGTTGGTTGTTGTTGCGAGGACATGCGCCGCAGCGGATAGGCTAGCTCCCAAGTGTGCGTGAGGCGACTACGGCGCCGACGGTAGTGACCAGCGCGATTGCGCTCACCACGATCATCCGAGGATCACCGCGGAGCGATTCACTGGCGATCACGGTGGCCAGGACTATGCCCGCCAGCACGATGCCTGCATAGACGCCTGCTGGCACAACGATGAGTGCAACGGAGACGATGGCAAGAGTGACGATCAATCCACGAGACGTCGGACGTGCATGCTGACGGGTCGTGCCCATGCCAACCTCGGCTTTCTTGAAGAGTTCCACTGTCAGGCAGGTGTGCCCCCTGTTCAACCGTGAAGCGCAACAGGGGGCAGTGGACAATCACTATCCGGCGCTGATTTCCAGGTACGTGGATCCTGAACCCGTCATCCACCCGGATGCAGTCGGATAGAATGTCCCAATGCAGCCAGTCCAGAGGCAGTTCTTGACCTGCCTCTGTTCGTACACACTGCGTTTCCAGTCGTACGGATTCCAGTAATCGTTCTGGTCCAAGTAGCTCTGGATTTGCATGAGTCCGTCAACCTCGGAAAAGGTGGTCCACATTGAAGGACTCCAGAGCCGTGAGCCATCGTAGCACCGGTACATGTGGGCATGGAATTTGTAGGCGACGAATCCCAGAGCCGTGTGCTTCGTCGCGGTATAGGTGGTCGTCTTGCAGGTCGAAGCCACCGTATTTCCTGATGTGTCGCTGACCTCGGTGTTCGTTGCCTGTGATTCCGATTGCTCGACCGTGTATCCTGGTGCGAGTTGCGCCCCCTGAATGAAGAACTCTTGGCATTGGGAACTGTACTGCGCAAATACTGCCGCTTGTTCACTTGCGTTGACCGCGAGAACTTCCTGCTTCATCCTGAGCCAGTCGTTTGCTGTGGCACACTCCTGTTGAGCTACTGCGGGGGGGAGAACGCGAGAACAAGAATGGACAGCAATGCAATCGTGAAACGTCGCATGACCTCGCCTCCGTATGATGTGATTGTCTCCCTGTAGTGGTGAACTTCGACCAGCAGGGAAACCACGAATCTGTTGCAGCTGCAAATCCACTGTATATCTACAGATAGAATGCTGTCAAGAGTTTGTGTCGTATGATCATGATTATGGAAAGATTTGTGCGCTGTCTGTCTACGCTAATTCGCGCCAAGGGACCAGAAACTGCAGTCGTCTTCAGATGGCGAGCTGTGCTGAAGAAATGTTGGACCGATTTCGTAACCAAAATGGGGAGTGGGGAGGGAGAGTTTCTCGGGGGAATTGGCGCCGGCGCTTGTCTCAGGCTCCCGGCCCATTCTCGGTCAGGAAATCCCCTCCAGCAGCAGCGCCAGCGCTCGATCGCTCGCCGCGGCGATGACGGCAGCCCGGTCCCCGGAAAACACATGGTGCTCCACCCGCGTCCCTGCCGGCGTCGCGATGCCGATGTACACCGTACCCACCGGTTTTCGCGCCGTGCCGCCGTCCGGCCCGGCGATGCCGGTCGTCGACACCGCGTGCGTTGCGTCCATGAGCCTTCGCGCACCCTCGGCCATCGCCCGCGCGGTCTCCTCGCTGACCGCGCCGGGGTTCGCCAGCACATCCTCCGGCACGTGAAGGACCCGATGCTTGACGTCGTTGGCGTACGAGACGACTCCGCCCACGAAGTAGGCCGAGCTGCCCGCCACGCTGGTAATACGCGAGGCGACGGTGCCGCCGGTGCACGATTCCGCGGTCGCGACGCGCACGTCGTCCCGCCCGTCGAGCAGCTCGCGAAGACGTTGTTCGAAGGAGTCAGGCATGTGATTCCGTGGAGATAGCGCGGTGGACGTTGACTATTCCTTCACATTCCGGCGAGTGTAGCACGCCCCTTCGCGCTTCGCGGTCTCCCAACCGAGACTGGCGACGAGCTCGCCGACGATACGATCCATGTCCCCACAACGCAAATACAGGGGATTCCCCTGAACCCGCTTATGTCCCGTTCGCTATCATGGTTTCGGGTCACCATTGAAGCCTGGATACATCAATGGAGGCAGCCATGGAGACGGGCGATCAGGGTCAGGTCACACGAAGCGCCGCCGAGGTGTACGAGGAGTTCTTCGTGCCGGCGTTGTTCGGCGAGTGGGCTCCACGCGTCGCGGATGCCGCCCGCATCGCCCCCGGCGACCATGTGCTCGATGTCGCCTGCGGCACCGGCGTGGTCGCGCGAGAGGCTGGGCGACGGGTCGGGGACAACGGCGCGGTGGTCGGCCTGGATCGCAATGAGTGGATGTTCGACGTCGCGAAACGCGTCGCGCCGGAGATCGAATGGGTCACCGGAGTCGCCGAGGATATGCCGTTTCCTGCCGGATCGTTCGACGCGGTCACCTGCCAGTTCGGCCTGATGTTCTTCGACGACCGGGCCGGTGCGCTGCGGGAGATGTGGCGGGTGCTGCGTCCCGGAGGTCGGCTCGCGGCGGCGGTGTGGGATTCCGCCGACAGCACCCCTGGGTACGCCGCGATGATCGGCCTGATCGAGCGGCTGTTCGGCCAGGAACCGGCGGATGCGTTGCGCGCGCCGTTCGCGCTCGGCGATCCAGCCGAGTTGGCGCGGCTGGCGAGCGATGCGGGGATCCCTGACGCCCTGGTCGAGACGATCGATGGCACCGCGCGGTTCCCGTCGATCGCGTCGTGGGTGCATACCGACATCAAGGGGTGGACGCTCGCCGACATGATCGACGACGAGCAATTCGCGCTGCTGCAGCGAGAGGCCGAAACCGATCTTGCCCGATTCAGCCTGCCGGATGGCTCTGTCACCTTCGACGCTCCTGCCCACATCCTCACGGCCACACATTCGCCGTAGCGGAGGGCTTGTCCGCGCTGGCAACGACCGGAGCCGACCAGCGTTGGCGCGGGCAATGCCCTCCCGGTTTCATCACCCGCGCTGGCAACGACCGGAGCCGACCAACGGTGGCGCGGACAATGCCCTCCATCGTCGCAGCGGGACGCCATTGGCCGCATGCGCGATGAGGTGGTGGCGCGCAGATGATGCGGCCAAGGCATCCCCTACGGCCTGGAACGGATGATATGGCTCGTCACGCTGCCTCGCGTTCCGCCTTCCGCGTCCGGATCGCCGCCGCCACCTGCCCGATCAGCAACAGCCCGATCGAGAACCCCATCACGATCGTCGCGATCGCGTTGATCTCCGGCGACAGCAGGTACCGGATGCGGTTGTAGATCACCAGCGGTAGCGTCTGCACCCCGCCACCGGCGACGAAGAACGTCAGCACGAACTCGTCGAACGACAGCGTGAACGCGATCAGCGCCCCGCCGATCACTCCCGGCATCACCAGCGGCAGCGTGATGTATCGAAAGGTCCGGAAGGGCGTCGCGCCCAGGTCCTGAGCCGCCTCCTCCAGCCGCGTGTCGAACCCGGCGAAACTCGTCAGGATGATCGTCAGCGTGAACGGCAGCGCGAAGATCACATGCGCGATCAGGATCGTGAACCAGCCGAGATCGATGCCGATCCGGTTGTACCAGGTCAGCAGCGATACGCCGCTCACCACCGCCGGGATCAGCATCGGCAGGTAGAACAGCCCCTGCAGCGCGCCTCGCCCCGGGAACCGGTAGCGGCTCAGCCCGTAGGCCGCCAGCAGCCCGAGCAACGATGCGATCAGGGCGGTGCCGACCGCGACCTGCAG
>JAUIGA010000239.1 GCA_030430125.1 Chloroflexia bacterium
CACCATGGTTGGAGACCCAGCCCGATACTATCACCCGCCTGATGGCCGGAAAAGCAGGGGAGACCCGAAGGTGCCATCGGGGCAGGCATGCCCGCAGGGCGGCAGGATCGCGGAGCGGACACGGCACCGACCCCGTCGACGCACCACGACACCCCGAAGGTCGAATCAGTTCTCGACCAGGTTGCCGGCGAGGGCATCGGTGAGCTGCGCCTCGAGCCGCCCGTACCCGTCGACGGTGTAATTCACCAGCTGCTCGTTGATCAGGAACGTCGGCGTGCCCTGCACCCCGCGCACCGTGCCGTCCTCCCGCAGCGCCAGCACCTCCGCCTCCTTCGCGCCGGAATCGAGGCAGGCATTGAATGCGTCAGCATCGACCTCCAGGTCGGCGGCGGTCTCCTTCAGCATCGCGTCGGTGTAGACCCCGGAGTTCTCCGCTCCCTGCGCGGCGAACAGCGCCTCGGAGTAGGGCCAGAACCGGTCCTGGTCGGCCGCGCACAGCGCCGCCTCGGCCGCCTGGACCGACTCGTTGGCGGGGGAATCCAGCGCGATGCCGGCCGCGCCGCTGATGATCGGCAGCGGGCGCCATTCGACGCGGACCTGGCCGGAAGCGACGAAGGTGTCGACGATCTGCGGCAGGTCCGCGTCGTCGAACTGCTGGCAGAAGGGGCACTGGAAGTCGCTGTAGACCACGAAGTCCACCGGGGCGTCGGCCTCGCCGAGAAACCGGCCTTCGGTGGGCAGCTCGGCGTAGGCGATGGTGGCGGTGGGCGGGGACGCGTCGTCCTGGTTGAGCAGGATCAGGGCGACGACGGCGAGCAGGGCGACGGCGATGGCGGCGCCGCCGAGCCGGAGCAGGCGGCGCTGCCGGTCGCGGTGGCGGGCGGCGTCTCGCCGGTTCGCGCGGCGCTCGGCCTTCGGTTGGCGGCGCGATGCGGATGATTCGGACATTCAACACACTCCATATCGCGGCATGCAATTGCGGTGGACCGATCGTGGCCACTTCGTCTCCACCGGGTGGGCAACTTTTTGCGCGAATCCGTCTCAACGGGCCAGCGAATGCGAGAATCGACTTCTTGTGCTGGATTCGCACGTTCCCCCTAGGCAATGGTAGGGGAACCGGGGCATTCCTGCAGCCAGGAATCATGAATCGTGGCCCGACTGATCCTGAAGCCGGGCCGTCGCTCGCGAATGGACGCTGCCCTTGACCGTACAATGCTGAGTGTGTGACGCGGTTGGCAGGAGAGGAGCTACCACCATGACCTCGATGGACGACATGCCGCAACCAACAGCCGGCGGGGCGTTCGCCAGTATCCTGGTCGCCGTCGATGGGTCGCGTCAATCCGCGATGGCGCTCGCCGCGGCGATGCGATTCCGGTTCGAACGGCTCGTTGTGTTCCGTGCCGGCACAGAGCGCGGCGAGGATGAACCATCGACCGACGACAGTTCGGTCGGCCGGTGGTGGCGTCGCCGCCACGAAGACGCTTTTCGGGACATCCAGCGCCAGGTGGAGGAACTCTCCATCGATCCGGCGACGGTTGAGATCGTCGCTCGGCAAGGCGATCCGGCAGAGGAGATTGTCGCCGAAGCCCGGCACCATGAGCTTGTGGTGATGGGAACCAGCGGCCGGGGCGCCGCCGGCAGGCTGCTGTTCGGCAGCACCTCCGATCGGGTGATGCGCCACAGCGAAACGCCGGTGCTGCTGGTCCGGGGCAGTGAGGACACGACGTTCACCGACGCGTTCGGGCGGGTCGTTGTTCCCCTGGATGGCTCCGACCTGGCGGAGACCGCCGTACCGGTTGCCGCGAGAGTCGTGGCCATGCTGGGAGCGCAACTGCATCTTGTGCGCGCGGTCGGCATGGAGGAGGTGCTCCAAACCCTGCGCGACTACCGCCCGGAGTCGTTGGCACCCTCTTACGAGGAAGGCGACGATCCGTATGAGACTGCGCGCAAGAGCACCGACGCGCAGGCGCGTGAGTATCTGGACAAGGTAAGCGGGCGGGTGGGCGCGGCAGGTATCCCGGTGACGTCCGAGCTGCTGAGCGGGACCGCGATCTTCGAGCTGCTGCAGATTGTCGAGCCGCAAGACCTCGTGATCATGACGTCGCGGGGTCAAGGGGGCTGGAAGCGCTGGAGTGTCGGCAGCGTTGCGGAGAAGATGGTGCGGGAGGCGAAGGCGCCGGTGCTGCTGGTGCCGACACGGGAGGATTCCCAGCCGGATCCTGCCTAAGTGGACGGCGCGCGGACATGATCGGCGCCAGGCCAATGGCCCCAGCCTGGCGTCGTCTTCGCTGGCGGTCGATTGCCTCGGTGCGCCTAGGTCACGGTGATCTTGCGCGTCGGCGGTTGATCGGAATCACCGGAGGGTTTTGGAATGTGAACTTCGAGAACGCCGTCCCGGTACTCCGCGCTGATTCTGTCCTCGTCTATGCCTTCGGGCAGGGGATACCGGCGATAGAACGATCCCGAGAATCGCTCCATCCGGTAGTAGTCCTCTTCCTTGATCTCGGATTCGGATGTGCGCTCTCCCTTGATGACGAGATCGCCGTGCTCGACCGTTACGTCGATGTCGTCTCTTGCCACACCGGGCAGCTCGGCCTTGATGACCAGCGTGCCCGCTTTCTCGTAGACATCGGAGGAAGGAGCCCAACCCTTGCCGAGCGCGCTCGTGTACCGGCGCGGCGAGAGCATGGACGGGAGCCGATGCCCGAAGACCCGATCCATTTCGGATTCCAGCTCGGCGAACATGGCGAACGGATCCCAGCGGCGGTGCCGCGACTCGGTGGCGGGCACCACGCTGGAGTTGGGCGTGTCGTTCATGAGTCGACTCCTGTTTCCTGGTGGCCTTGCGGCCAGTCGGCGCGTCCGCTAGCCACATTCTAGGCACGGTCGCCGAGGCATTTGTGACTCCTGTCACCGCGGTCGGGTGTCGGTCGCGCAACGGTTCCGAGTTATGGGTCGCCAGCAAGTCAATCGAAGACGATGGTCTTGTTGCCGTCGACGATGATTCGGTCCTCGACATGCCAGGTGACGGCACGCGCCAGCACCGACCGCTCGATCTGCCTGCCGACGCGTCGCAGGTCGCGGGTGGTGAACCGATGGTCGACGCGATAGACATCCTGTTCGATGATCGGCCCCGCGTCGAGCTCGATGGTGACGTAATGGGCAGTCGCGCCGATGAGCTTGACACCCCGGTCCGCCGCCTGTGCATAGGGATTCGCCCCGACAAAGGCGGGCAGAAAGCTGTGATGGATGTTGATGATCCGGTTGCGCCAGGACTCCACGAACGCCGGTGAGAGGATCTGCATGTATCGTGCCAGCACGATCAGGTCGACACCGCCCGAGACGAGCGTGAGCTGGCGTTGTTCGGCCTCGAGGCGGGTGTTGGGTGTGACTGGGATATGGTGAAATGCGACGTTCCATGGTTCGACAAGATCGCCGGTCGCTTCGTGGTTGCTGATGACCATGGCGATGTCGGCTCGAAGGTCCCCGGAGCGTTGCTGCCACAGCAACTCGAGCAGGCCGTGATCCTCCCGCGATGCGAACACGGCGAGGCGCTTCTTGACATCGGCGAGGCTGATTCGGAAGTCCATGCGGTAGCGAACGGCGATCCGTGAGAACTCGCGCTCGAGCTCCTCGACACGCTGTGAGAGTCCGGGGAGCTCGAACTCGACACGGAGGAAGAACCGCCCACCGAACGGGTCGGTGCTGTGCTGGTCCGAGTGGACGATGTTGGCACCGCGCTCGAACAGGAATGTTGAGATCGCGGCCACGATACCGGGACGGTCCGGGCAGGATACGAGCAGGCGTCCACGGCTGTTCATGCGATGGCACTCCCGGTGAACCCGTGATGGCCGCGTAGGCAGCCCATCGTTGTTCATCACACCGTATCACCCCGAAACGTGCGATTGGCGGCGACCGGGGCAATTCGCCCCGGTCGCCGCTGCCTCAGGACAAGCGTGTTCTCGCGTAGACCGCCATTGCGTCGCTCAGGAAGCCGGCGAGTCCCGGCTCGACCGCGTCGATTTGGTCGCGGAAGCTGGGATCATCAGCGTACATCTCGCCGAGACCGGTGTACGAGGCGCGGTTGGGCGTCCAGAACTGCGTCAGCCACGCGTGGTGACCGGCGATGATCTCCTGGACCGCGGGCGCTTCGGCCGGTTGTCCCTCGCGCATCAACGCGGCGAGCTGTTCCAGACCCTGCTGGTACTCGGTAATCGCGGCGTCGAAGTCGGTCTTCGTCCAGCCGGCGGTGCGACGGCGAGACTCGTCGATGGCGGGTTTCATGGCGTCCCCGAACCGTTCGACAAGCTCGCGCTCGTACGCTTCCTGCTGTTTCGCGTCAAATCCGTCGAAGAATTTCTCGACTGGCATGGTTGTTCCCTCTTCAAGATCGAGGAGTGTTCGCTCGACGGTGCGCTGCAGGCGTCGAAGGCGCACCTGTTCGGTCCGGAGGTGTCGCAGGTGGAGCTGAAGCGCCGAGGCGGCATCCTGCTGGCCAGCCAGGATGCGCGCGATGACCGGCAAGCCGAGATCGAGCTCGCGCAGGAGCAGGATCTGCTGAAGCCGAAGCAACTGCTCGCGCTCGTAGTAGCGATAGCCGTTATCACCCACGAAGGCGGGTACAAGGAGCCCGATATCGTGGTAGTGGCGCAGCGTCCTCGACGTCGTGCTCGACATGCGCGCGACGTCGGCGATCGACCAGGCCATGCAGTTCACTCCTGTCCGATACAGATCGGGACCATCCCGACCTGTTGTCATCGTAGAGGTTGACGCTACGTAAATGTCAAGCGCTGAAACAGGACAGAAAACACGAGCGGTCATGCGACCGCTCGTGTGGCAATGGCAGATGTTGGGTCGGCAATGATCAACCTTCTACGCTGACCCCGAACAGACTGGCGCATTTCTTGAGACTGTCGGAGGCCGCGCCCTTGAGGAGATCCTCGCCGGAGCCGTCGTCGAGCGCCTGCACGCCGATGGCCTCGCGCCTGCCAAGCTCGGGAATCTCGAGCTCGCCGACCACAATGCTGACCGGAATATCGCGTGGTTCGCTGCGCCGGGTTTGCTCGTTCCACCGGTTGAGCTGCATCAGTTCCCGATCGCGGGAAACGATGCGGAAATGCCAGGTGTTGCACGCCTTGTTGAGTCGCTCGATCACCGCGCCGACCGGAAGATAGGGCACCTGCCGACCGCCGCCGATCTTGCGCTGCTGGATCGCTTCGGGACGAAAGCGCCGACCGAGCAGGTCGAGAATCTCCTCGGCGCTGCGTTCACCGGTGGGCGTAATCGGGGTCAGCTGTTCCACGGCCATGATCGAGTGCTCCTTCATC
>JAUIGA010000240.1 GCA_030430125.1 Chloroflexia bacterium
TTCGCTAGTACGGCTTCGCCCATCCTCGGCCGACTTCGTCGATGATGTGTTGCGATACGATGACCTGAAACGTCCCCGCGCGCCAACGTTCAATCAACGTTCCGAGTGTCCCTGATCTTGCGGGAATGCCGGCGACGAAGACGTTCGCGTCAAACACCACCCGCATCAGGAAGCTGGATCGATGCGCTCGCGCTCAGCGCGCAATTCGGCGCGGACCTCCGCGAGTGTGCGCTTCGCTTCACGTTCCAGTTCCTCTGGCGGAACGTCCTTGAATGCCTCGCGCAACTCATCGACAACTGACCAAAGTTCCTGGTTCTCCTGGTCCAGTTTGGCAAGCCGATCCAAATCATCGGCGGAAACGATCCCGGCGACTGGGATGCCGCTTTTTTCGACGATCACCCGTGTCTCCTGACGGTAGACGCGGTTGACCAGCCGGTTCAGGTCGGCGCGAACCTCAGAGATTTTCATCGTTTCGGTGGTGGGGCGCTTGTCGGTCATGAAGTCGCTCCTGATTTGGATCGCTGTGCTTCACGTGTACGTCATACGCGCACCGCAGCGCGAAGACGCGCCTTGCGTACGTCGACAGCTGCCATCGGGACAGGAGACCTGGATAGCGTCCCGATCAGGTCATCGGAATGCGACCAGGCTAGTCGCTAGCGACCGGATCGAGCAGCCGCAGCTCCAGCCCGAGCGCGTCCAGCGTATCCTGGCTGACGAACTCCTCCATGTCCGCCGGGATGGTCACGACGTCAGGATCGCCGTCGCTCACGAAGACCGGCGAGGCTCCGGAGGTCATCGCTTCCCGCCAGTAGCCGAGAATGCCCGGCTCCGACGCGATGCGATAGACATCCGACCGGTCGAACAGGTGCGAGTAGGGGGAGACCGCGGGGCCACCGTTCACGCCCAGCACGAGGTCGAGATTGACTGGCTCGCCGAGATACCAGAATCCATCCGACAGCCAGGAGCGTTGGTCCGGATGCAACGACGGATCGGGAAAAGCGCCGAAGGGCAGCACCAGAACGGTCGACAGGTTGCCCGGCCCCTGGGGTATGCGCTCGTCGATCCAGTTCTTCATCGATCCGATCGACTTCGTGAAGAACTCCGGGTCAACGTCGGTCATGTCGACGTGGTCCCAGGTGTGGTTGCCGACCTCGTAGCCATGGTCGATCAGCCAGTTCAGTCGTTCCTTGCAGGTGGATGGGTCGCCATCGGATTCAAAGCAGTTCCAGGTGAGCACGGCGAAGAAGGCAGGGCCGGCGAACTCCGGGTATTGCTGCCGGTATTCCTCCAGCACCCCGACCGCGGTGTCCGGTCGAACCTCGTAGCCACCATTCCCGGATTCTCGGAGCCCGAATTGCCCAGCGGATGCATCGTCGAAGCTGAGGATGATGGGTTTTTTGCCGGCAGGGACATCGAATCGCCCATCGATCATGCTCTGCATGCCGACCATCGCGAAGTCGTTCTCGCGGTACCAGTCGAGCTGGTCGCGGAACTGGTCGAGGGTGAGTGTCCATTCGTCGATGTACGACGGATCGGTGACGAAGGCGTGATACATGATGATCGGCACCCGACCAAGCTCGTTGGGTGGGTTCGCCGGTTCGACGGCGTCCGGGGGTGGTTCGGATTGCGCGTCGGTGATCTCGGCCAACACGTGCTCGACCGGGGTCGCCGGTGTGCCGGACACGCTCGGAGCGTCAAGGCGAGCCGGTGTCTCGGCGATGCCGGAATCGTCGGCGTCGCTGGCAAGTGATGGATCCGCCGCCGGCGAGAAGATCGAAGGCAGCGAAAGCGAGATCGACGGTGTCGGCACGACGATGGCCAGCACGACCATGCAGATCAGCAGTGCCGCCGGTAGATTGGACCAACCGCGATTGAGCAACTCCCAGCGGGTAGGGGCGAACGCGGCGTCCAGCCATTGGACACCGATGTGCTCATCCGGTGGCTCGATGTTCGGCATCCACCGTCTCCACGACGGCATAGGCTTTGTTCTCCTCGCCCACCTGCTCGCGGATCGCCCTGATGATTGGCAGGAGTCCGATCGGCGATGCTTGTCGTTGCCACCAGGTTACCCAGCAGAAAGGGTCGCATATTCCGTGGAGAATTGCCACCCCTTCGGCCGGGCGGTCGTGCCGCGATGCGGTGCCCCGTGGCGATGCCTATCCGGTTGTGCTGCCCAGGATCGCCCGAATGATCGCTGCAATGATCGCGGCGATCAGGTCGTTGTCTGGCGGCTCCAGAAAGTCCTCGACCACCCAGCCTGTGCCCTGGGAGGTTTCAATGCGCCACCAGGTGTAGCCCGACCCGGATTGGGGACCACCGACGACCGTCCCCACGGTCCCCGTTGTCAGGATCGCGACGACGCTGCTGGTGGTATTGGCGCTGGCGCGCATGTTGGCCGTTTCGGTGACGCGAACGGTATCGTCGATCTCGAATTTGTCGTCTGGTGGTACGGGGTCGTTGGCCTCCACCAGCCAGTTTTCGGCCGCCCAGCCCGTCCCGAGCGAGGTTTGCAGCTGCCACCACGTGTAGCCACTGGCCGTCGCCGGTCCCCCGACAACGGTGCCGGTCGTGCCGGCTGGCATGATCGCGACCGTTGTCGCTCCGGTGCTGGCGCTCGTTCGCAGCCGGAGCGACTCGGTCACGCGGACGGTATCGCCTTGCTGGAACTTGCCGGTCGGCGGCCCACCCACGCGACGCAGCAGGGACTCAACGGCCCAGCCGCCATCGTCGTTCTCCGTATACACGCCATACCAGATCGCGTCGTTGACCGCGACGGGGTCGCGGGTGATCTGCAGGCGGCCACCGGAGCCGAGCGTCGCGATGACGGTCTGGGCCACACCGGGGCGCGCCCGTATCTCGAGGAACTGCCTGGCCTCGGCGAAATCGCCGACGGCAAACTGCCCCGTGGGGTTCTCGTCGAACGGCGCGGCGGCGAGGAAATCCTTCGCCGACCACCCAACGGTCCCGTTCTCCCAGCGGACCTGATACCACTCGTAGCCGTCGGTGAGGGTCGGTCCCGCCAGCACGAAGCCGAGCCAGCCGCGGGAGGCCGTGGTGATGACGCGGCCGCTGAGCGATGGATCGGCCCGTACATAGACCCCGAGGGTCGCGAAGATGTTGAGACCGAACGGGAAGTCGTCCTCGTCGAACGGTGGCGGAGGGATCGGGGCGATGAGCAGGTACGCCGCGGAGGCCCAGCCGGACAGATTCGTATCCTCCGCGTCGATCATGTACCAGTTGGCGGTGTCGTCGGGAATCGGCCCGTCCACCACGATCGCGGTGGCTCCGTCTTGCAGCGTGCCGATGATAGCGGCGTCCGGGTCGGCGCTGGCGCGAACATTGAGTGCGCTGCCGTCGCCCGTGTTGACCATGACCCGGTCACCCGGGATGATGCCGCCCGGGAACGGGGTCACCAGGTCACCGGCGTCGAGCGTCGCCGCGACCAGGTCGCGAATTTCGGGCAGGTCGTTGTAGAGGAAATCACCGGGGCATTGGGTGGCATTGACGTCGCGATGCGCCGAGATGGTCGGCAGGTTCGGAGCTTCGAGGAAATCCGACGTGCCGTAGGGGTCGAGGTCGCGTCCCACCCATGTCGTGATCGCGACGAGTCCGGACAGGGCCGCGTTGGGCACCGGCGTGTCCTGGAAGTCCCCGATGATCGAGATACCCGCGCTCCCCACGGCGTATTGGAAGGAGTGCCCGCCGATCACGTTCTGGCCGCCGTAGCGCCCCTGGTAGATGCGGCCGTCCCGACCGACGAGGTAGTTGTAGCCAATATCGCCCCAACCCTGTGTGACGGCATGGTAGTAGTAAATCGACCGGACGGCGGTGGGGATATCCTGGGTGTTCGGCGTGTCGGTGTGATGAATGATGATGTGATGGACCGTTTCGTACTCCGGCGGCCAAATTTCGCCGAAGCTGTCGAACCGGTAGGATTCGTTGGCCCCCCACTGCTCGCGCGTGATGATCTCCGGCGGGGTGCGCATGTCCGTGGCGGTGGCGTCGAGGGTCGCCGGCGCGATCGGGATGTCCTTGTCCCAGGGGCCGTCGGTGGCGTCGATGTAGGTGAAGCGCAGCCCGGCAACGTCGCCGGGCACACCGTCAATGTCGACGGTGCGGAACCGGACATGCTGCGCGCCGGAGGTGTGGATCAGCGGGGTGTAGAGCCGCTCCTGCGTCGCATCGGGGCCGCCACCGCCGTCGTTGCTGGCGGCGAGGCGGAAGATCTCGCTCCATTCGGTGCCGTCGACGCTCAACTGGATCTCGACGACGGGCCACAACCCGACACTCGCCAGCCAACTCGCCCCGATCGCATAAAACGGAAACTCGCTGCTGAACTCGCGCCACTCGCTGGACGCCCCGAACGCCGCGGTGCGTGCTCCGGCAGGCGGAGCCGGTTCCCAGTCGCGTGCGCGCGTGACGCGCTCGGGATCGTTCTGGGCGAATGTGGAGCCGTTGCCGATGCCCCCGCTGGCGGCAATGGCGGCGACACCGGCGGTGGCCTGCATTACGACCCTGCGGTTGATTGGGCGACCTGATATCCCGCGAAAGCGGCGCTGCACCTGGTCGCGGCGAGATCCCGGGGCTGGTCCATGGGTCATCGAGGAGCTCCTCCCTTCCCGGTTCGAGGTGATGACGGCACCCATCCGCACCGCGTCACCACCCTGGTGGCGTCCAAACGCCTTCGATGTGGGTCCATGATACACTGTCGTGTTCGTACAGTGTTGCAAACGGGAAACCCGGACCCGCACGGTCCGGGTTTCGCACAGTTTCGCAGCGCCGAACGGCGCGGATAGCATTACGCCGCCGGCGAGCGCCCTTGCATGTCGGGGCTGACCGACCAGACGTTGCCGCTGCCGTGGTACTGGCTGTAGAACTCCTGCTCGTTCACGGACCCATCGGCGTAGGTGACGGCCATGACGAACGCGGCGTCGGTGGGGATGCGTGGCCACTCGGTCTGCTGCACCGTGCCGGACGGCAGGGTCGCGTCGACGACTTCGATGTCGTCCGGATACCCGGTGCCTTCCCAGATGTTTGCATCGCTCACCCAGACTTCGCGATTGTCGTCGTTGCCGTAGATTTCGACGATGTGGTAGGGGTAGTCGACCCACGACTGGATCAGCATGTAGCCACCAGTGTCGTTCACGAACCGGAAATCGCCCCATTCGGATTCCGGCCGGCCCTCAACCTGCAGGATCGACGCGTCGTACCCGGCGGTCCAGCCATCCCGTTCGTAGATACGGAGTCGCTGGGTGTGTTCCGCCCAATCCGTAATCGGCAGGCCGGCGAGTATCGTCGCGCGGAACATGGTG
>JAUIGA010000241.1 GCA_030430125.1 Chloroflexia bacterium
CAGCGTACGGGCAAGCACCCGCTCGTAGACCGTCTGCAGGTCGGTCAGCGTGAACGACGGAGGGAGCATGTGGAAGGCGAGGTTGGTGTAGCCGAGCTTCGCCCGGACGCGCATGGTCGCATAGTCCAGGAGCATCTGGTCGGTTTCGCGGCGGAGGTCGGTCTCCCTCGGTTCCAGCCAGGCGAGCTCTTCCTGCGGTCGCTCCGCGTCAGGTGCGACCAACGCGAGATAGCTCACGATGATGCGCCAGGGGTCACGGCGCTCGATGCTGATCGTGTACAGCTGCTCCATGTACGCCGGGGAATGACCCGTCAAGTCGATCATGAGGCGGTCGGCCGCGGTATCGAGCGGTTCGCGGACGTCGGGAGGGCCCGACGGCAAGGTACGGGAGCCATCGGGCGATGCGAGCGTACCGACACAGAACGCCCCTTGCCGAAACTGAAATGGAACGATGGTCACCGTGAGCCGCGGGTCCACGTTGAGCTCCTGTCCGCGACGACCGGGGCGGCCTGCGCGAGAACGAAAGACTGCCACAAGGGTAATACGAACACGAAGCCACGACAGCGTGCCCAGATGGTGGAACCTGTCGGTGATTCGCTATAGACTAGGGGTTGCCAGATGGCGGATGGTGAAATGGTATCACAAGGGCCTTTGGAGCCTTTATTCCAGGTTCGAATCCTGGTCCGCCAGCCGATCCGTGGCATGCCCGTCACCGGGTGAGACGAATGAACCGGTGGACAACGCGCCGCGCGCACGAGCCGGGCCTGGATCGATCACGCGCGCACTCCTTCGGACAAAGCCTTTCATGACCCAACAAACCCCCGACGTGCCAGATGCGGCGTGCGAGTCATCGGACGTCGTTGTGGCGGTGCTTGCGGCGGGCAATGGAACCCGCATGATCTCCAACACGCCCAAGCATCTGCACCCGGTGGCCGGCGTCCCCATTGTCGAGCGGGTGATCCGGGCGGGGGTCGCCTCCGGCGCAGGTCGGACGCTGGTGATGGTTGGTCAGCAACTGGCGGACCTCGACCGGCATATGACGACCCGGTCCGGGTTCGAGATCGTGGTGCAGGGCGAGCCGCGAGGTACGGCGGACACTGTCAGGCAGGCGCTGGAGTTGGCGCCGGGTGCCCGCTGGCTCGTGTCGTTGCTCGGTGACAGCGCGCTGCTGACACCGGATGTTGTGCGATCGCTGGTTCGGCAGGCGGTCGAATCCGGAAGTCGCATCACACTCCTGACCTGTGTCGTGGACGATGCGGCCTCGTATGGCCGTATTGAGCGGACCGATGACGGGCAGGTGCGGCGCATCGTCGAGTTTCGGAACGATGATCCCGCGCTTCGATCCGGTCCGACCGAGGTCAACAGCGGCGTCATGGTGCTCGATGCGGATTGGGCACGTATCGAGCTGGCGCGTCTGCCGCTCGACCCTCGCACCGGTGAGTACCTGTTGACTGACCTGATCGATGTTGCGGTGCGTCAGGGCGACGGGCTGGATCCCTGGCCGGTCGACACGCACCTGGCGGATGCCTCGGTGTCCCTCGGTGTGAACGATCGCGTGCAGCTTGCGGAGGTCGACGCCGAGGCCCGACGGCAAATCCGAGAACGGCACATGCGTCAGGGGGTAACGATCCTCGGTCCGGAAACGGTCTTCATCGATGAGGATGTTCGCATTGGTCCGGAAACGGTGATCCTGCCGAACACGATGGTGACGGGGCGCTCGGTGATCGGCAGCGGATGCGAGATCGGGCCATCGTCGAACCTCCGCAACGCAACGCTGGGGGACCGCGTGACCGTGCTGCAATCGACGGTGCGGGAGTCGTCGGTGGGCACTGGCACCCATGTGGGGCCGTACGCCCATCTGCGCGGAGATTGCCGCATCGGTGAGAATGTCCACATCGGCACGTCGGTCGAGATGAAGCATGCGGTCGTGGACGACGGCGTCAAGTGCGGGCACTTCTCCTATCTGGGGGATGCAACGGTGGGGCGCGGCGCGAACATCGGCGCCGGCACCGTCACGGCGAACTTTGATGGCGCGGTCAAGCAACAAAGTGACATCGGTGCCGACGCGTTTGTCGGCAGCGACAGTGTTCTCGTCGCACCAGTCGTTGTTGGCGAGCGGGCACGGACCGGCGCAGGCTCGGTTGTCACCCGGGACGTGCCGGCAGATGCCCTTGTCATGGGGGTGCCCGCTCGCCAGAAGGTAGCGGCCACGGGCGAGACCGACGGGCCAGCAGGAGAGCAGGAGTAGGGCGATATGGATGGTCGATTGCAACTGTTTGCCGGCAATGCGCACCCCGCCCTTGCCGAGTCGCTGAGCCGCGAGCTGGAGCTGCCGCTGGGCAGGGCGATCGTTGACCAGTGGCGCAACGGGGAATCGCGGGTAAAGCTGGACGAGAACGTCCGTGGCTCGGATGTATTCGTCCTGCAACCCACCTGCACGCCAGTGAATCACCACATCATGGAGCTGCTGCTCATCATCGACGCGCTCAAGCGCGCGTCGGCGTCTCGCATTACGGCGGTCATTCCCTACTATGGGTATGCCAAGCAGGAGAAAAAGACATCGGGGCGCGAGCCGATCTCGGCCAAGCTGGTCGCGAACGTACTCACGGTGGCCGGGGCGGACCGGATCCTGGCGGTCGATCTGCACGCGCCGGCGATCGAGGGGTTCTTTGATATACCGGTCGATCATCTTCGTGCTACCCCGCTGCTGGCGCGGGCATTTCGCGATCAGGTCAAGGATGGAGACGTGGTCGTCGTCAGTCCGGACGCGGGAGGTGTCGCCCGTGCCGAGGACTTCCGCCGCCGGGTCGGCGGGTCGCTGGCGATCATCTCCAAGCAGCATCCTGGACCCGACGCCACCGAGACGCTCGACATGGTCGGCGATGTCGATGGCAAGCTCGCGGTGATCGTGGATGACATGATCTCAACCGGCGGTACCCTCATCGAAGCGGTGCAGATGCTGAAGGACAGAGGAGCGTCACGCATTCATGTGGTCGCGACCCATGGCATCTTCGCGGCGAATGCGGTCGACCTGGTGATGGCATCGGACATCGAACGGATCTTCGTTACCGATACATTGCCGCCGCCCTCTGCCGCTGCCGGCAAGGTTGAAGTGGTGTCGGTTGCACACCTGCTGGCGGAGGCGATCACGAGGATGCACAAGGGCTTGAGCATCAGCGCCCTGTTTACCTAGCGTGCTTCCATATTGACGCGGGTCATGATCAAGAGCGACAAGTGGAACCACACCGGGTGTCGCACGGCGATGTATCGAGAGGATAGATGTGGAAACAGGTGGTTGGCTGGCACTTGCGGGCGTGATCGTGGCATCGGCGTTGTTGGCGGTGGCCGCGATGGTCGAGGCCGTGGTGAGCCGGACCAGCCGGTCCCGGGTCCAGGCGGCGCTTGGGTTGCCGCAGGCGGCGAGCGGGCGAGCCAGGGCGAGACCAGAGTGGGACCCGCGGTTGCCCATGGCGACGGCGATGGTGCTCGTGCAGGTCCTGGCCGCGATGATCATCGCGGGCCTGCTCACCCATGTATTCGACCAATCGTTCGCCGCCGATGTCGACTGGTTGGCGATCGTCATTGCCATCGTTATCTACCTCCTGCTTGGGCAAATCCTGCCGCTGGCGGTCGGTGAAAAGGATCTCGACCCCTGGATCGACCGAATCGTCACGATCGGCCAAACGCTTACACGGGTGTTTTCGCCCGTTATCTGGGTCGTCGATTGGGGCGTGCGCCGGGTCAGGGGTTGGCTCCCCGGCACGGTCGCGGCTGGCGAGCTCGACGAATTCGACGACAGCCGCGTTGCTCCTCGAGCGCCCGACATGGAGGACGTCGGCGAAGTCGAGCGGCAGATGATCGATGGTCTGCTTGGTCTTGAGTCGATGACCGTGCGGGATATCATGGTTCCCCGGCTCGATATCGTCGCCGTCGATCGAGCGGTGCCGCCGGATGAGCTGATCGCAACCATCACCAATGCCGGGCACTCTCGGATTCCGGTCTATCAGGAGTCGGTGGACCGCATCCTTGGGGTGCTTTATGCGAAGGATCTCCTTCCCTTCGTGATCGGCACGACCCGTCGCATTCCGCTGCTCGACCTGATCCGTCCGGCGTTCGTCGTGCCGGAATCGAAGCGCGTCAGCGATCTGTTCGCGGAATTGAAGCGAGCTCGCATCCACATCGCGATCGTGGCCGACGAGTATGGCGGCACCGCCGGCCTTGTCACCATTGAGGACATCCTCGAAGAGATCGTGGGCGAGATCCAGGACGAATACGACACGGAACAACCCCTGTTCGAACAGCCGGAAGAGTACGTCCTGCTGGCCGATGGGCGACTCCCGATCGAGGACGTCGAGGACGCGCTGCGCATGCGGTTCGAGGAAGACGACGACTTCGGCACTTTGGGCGGCTTTGTGCACAAGCACCTTGGGCGACTGCCGATCCAGGGCGATACCTTCGAGGCGGAAGGTGTTCGTGTCGAAATCCTTACCGTCGAGCGTCACCGCGTGCGTCTCCTGCGCATCACCCGCCTGCGAGATTCCGGCGGCAGGGACATGACCGACAGCGCGCCAACGGCGAACACGCCAGACAGCTCTGGTGATGGAGCGAGCGAGTGACGGCGCGCGGCCAGATGGGGTGTCTGCGGATTCGGTATCCAGTGGTCGCGTCCACAATGGATGTCGCGATGGCGCTCGCGGCCAGTGGCGCCCCGCATGGCGTGGTGGTCGAGGCTGGATACCAGACAGCAGGGCGTGGCCGGCAGGGGCGTGCATGGCGAACTTCCGCCGATTCGGCGCTCCTGTCGTCGTGGATTTTGCGGCCGCCACCAGGGCGAAATCTGAGCGTGCTGTCGCCGTTGGTCGCGCTGGCGCTGATCCGCACCGTGGAGTCGCTCATCCCGGATGCCCCCATTGCCTACAAATGGCCGAACGACGTCCTGATCGGCGGCGGCAAGGTCGCCGGCGTGTTGCTGACCGCTCGCGGTGGGGGAGTGGCACCGGTTATTGTTGCGGGGGTCGGAGTGAATGTTGGACCCGGCAGCGTTCCCTCAGGAGAGCGCGGCACGTTCCTGACCGAATGGTGTAAGGACATTACTGTGGACGCGCTCCGGTGTCGACTTGGGCAGGAGCTGGGTCGTATATGGTCCGACTTCATGATCGAGGATTCCCTGTCGGACACCGACCTGGCAGACCTGCAACGGCGGTTGGCCTGGGCTGACGTCGAGGTTGCCGTGCGGCTGCCACAGGCCGAGATCGTTGGCGTGCAGACGGGAATCACCCATGACGGTG
>JAUIGA010000242.1 GCA_030430125.1 Chloroflexia bacterium
GCGGAACCGGATCGCCTGTGGCGAGAAACGGTACGGGCGGCCACGGTGTATGATGGAGCACTATCCGCGGCCGATGGGAGTGCGATACGAGAAGGTGTCCATGCGTTCGAACCAACCACTCTTCGTGGTGAATCCAGCGGCCGGCAATGGTCGCGCCAGAAAGGTCCTGAACAAGGTCTCCGCTGCCTTCGAAGGGCCGGCGGAGGTGGCGCTGACGACCGGTCCGGGCGACGCCGAGCATCTTGCCCATCGCGGGGCGCTCGCCGGGTATGCGCCCATCGTCGGGGTTGGGGGCGATGGAACCCTGCAGGAGATCGCAAATGGCTTGATGCGGCTCGACGATCCGCCCCCGCTGGGTATCGTGCCGGCCGGTACCGGAAATGACCTGGTGCGCAGCTTGGGACTGCCCACCGACCCCGCCCGGGCGACGCGATTGGCATGGAGCGGTGTTTCCAGCGCGATCGATGTGCCGGTCTGCAACGATCGGTGCTTCCTGAACGTCGGAGGCGTGGGGCTCGACACCAGGGTAGCTTTGGCTATGAACGGTCGTGACGGCGGGTTCGCCACCGGCAAGGCCGGGTACATCCTGCAGGGATTGATCGAGCTGAGCCGCTACGAGAATCCGGAGTTTACGATCGAGCTGGATGGGCAGGAGGTCGCGACGCGGTCGCTCCTCATCGCGGTGGCGAACGGCATGTACTTTGCCGGCGGCATGAAGGTCTGCCCGGGAGCCGATCCCGCGGATGGGTACTTTGACGTGTGCATCGGCGGCGATCTGACCCGGGGACAAGCGCTCGCGCTCATGCCGGCCATTTTTCTCGGCCGCCATGTCAACCACCCCCGCGTATCGATCTGTCGCGCCAAATCGGTGCGTATCACCTGTGCGCAACCGCTGGATGTCCAGCTCGATGGAGAGATCGTGGCCGCCCTCCCGGCGGAGTTTCGCCTGAGACCGCGCGCCCTCCGCATTGCGGGCCGGCGCGAAACGAATCATCATGACCACAAACAGGATCATGATTCGATCACAGTTGGTGATCCTGTGTCGGCTTTACGAGAGGAGATGCCATGAACGCCAGACGCGAGGACGCAGCGATGGCCGGGACTGCCACGCACGAGAACTGGCTCGAGTGGTATATCTCGGGCCTCAAGCGCGCCATGGAGTCACGCGGTTATCCCATCGTCGACAGTGCCGATCCCAACCCGCAGGTCGAGAGCAACATCGTCGTCAATGGGATCGATCCGGAACAGCCTCGCTCGTACCGGCGCCGATCGCGCGCCATCTTCGTGGCCGGGGCGGCCGCTCTGGAAACGATGCCCGACGATGTCCTCAGTGTGGGCTACACGCTGATGGCACGGTCGCTCTCCAATGTCTTCATGGTGTTCGGCAGGGATCGCGAAGGGCTCGTGGTGTACTTCGTGACCATGGAGCGCGGATTCTACGACGTGCGGCACACCGGTGACGATGACGCCTTCTTCGGGGCGGTCGCGGATCGCCTCGTTCCGCTGGCAACGTCACGCCTGGTCATCGACAACGTGTTCACGCCTGACTTGCCCGAGGAGCTCTGGGACGGTGACGAACACTCCGAGTCGATCTACCGCGCCGGACTGCGCCTTGCCGATCTCGATCTGCTGCCGGCGGTGTTCCCACTGGAAGAGCTCCTGTCCCCTCAGGATTTGCGGCACCTCAACCGGCTGTTCGGCATCGGCGGACTCAGCTACGGCAACGTCAGCGCCAGGCGCGATGCCGATACCTTCTGGATGAGCGCGAGCGGGGTGGACAAGAGCCACCTGCGCGTGGTCGGGCAGGAGGTGCTGCTCGTCACCGGGTTCGACGAGGAACGGCAGGCGATCGAGCTGAGCGTCCCCTCCGATCGCACGCCGCGACGCGTCTCGGTCGACGCGATCGAGCACTACATGCTGTATCGGGAGCATCCCGGTGTCGGAGCGGTGCTGCACGTGCACGCGTGGATGGAGGGCATATCGTCAACCGAGGTCAATTATCCCTGTGGCACCATCGAGCTAGCCCGTGAGGTCGCCGACCTGGTGCGCCAGGCGGACGATCCGAATCGAGCGGTGATCGGACTCAAGAACCACGGCCTGACGATTACCGGGATCGATCTGGACGAGATCTTCTCGCGCGTGGAGGGCAAGCTGCTGCGACAAATCCCGATGGACTAGTCCCGAGGCTTGAACGAACCAGGGAGACGACGTCGACGGCATGTGCACCAAGGTCAACGGCATCCGGTACCGGCTGACGATCCCGAACTACCTGGCAGTGCGGACCATGGGGCTGGTGCCCGGTGGCATGAACACGGGACGCATTCCGGGTCTCGATCTGGTCGCGGATGCGCCCGTGGCGCTGCCGGGAGACGACTGGGTGCGCCTGCGGCCGATGCTTGGTGGCATCTGCGGCAGCGACATGTCGCTGCTGACGGGGAAGAGCAGCCCGGCGCTGTCGCCTTTCACCTCGTTCCCAGCGGTGCTTGGCCACGAGATTCTTGCCGAGGTGAGCGAAGTAGGTTCGGATGTGCGCGACATCGCGCCGGGCGATCGCGTCGTGGTCGATCCTTACATCTCCTGCGAAATGCGCGGTCTTGATCCATGCCGATCCTGTCGCAAGGGGCTGCGCTGCACCTGTACCGAAACGGCAGAGGGACAACTCGCTCCGGGCATGCTGATCGGATTCTGCCGGGATCTACCCGGTGGCTGGTCGCAGGAGATGATTGCGCATCGCGGGCAGGTCTATCAGGTGCCACCAGGCGTGGGCGACATCGCCGCCGTGCTCGTCGAGCCGCTCAGCATCGGGCTCCATGCGGTGCTCAAGCAGCCGCCAGAACCAGGCAGCAAGGTGGTGGTGATCGGCGGCGGCATGATCGGCATGGCAGTTCTCGCGGCATTGCGACTTCTGGAGCTCGATTGTCACGTCACCGTGATCGCCCGGTACCCATTCCAGGCCGCCATGGCCACCCGGTTGGGGGCCGATGCGGTGCGGGATCGAGCCGGAGCGGCGGCGGTCGAGCTGGCGGGGGCGAAGAGCTATCGGCCGATCAAGGGCAAGCGCGTCTTTACCGGAGGCTTCGACTGGGTGTTCGACTGCGTGGGATCGCGCGTAAGCGTGGATGAGAGTCTTCGGGTTGCCGGCCCGGAAGGGCATATCACCCTCGTCGGTTGCGCCGGCGAGGTATCCCGCCTGGATCTCTCATTCGTCTGGGCTCGGGAGCTGCGGTACACCGGAAGCTACGGATATGGCACCGAACATGGCGTCGATGGCGCCCCGCACACCTTCGACATGACCCTGGAGTTCCTCGAGCAGCGACCGGACTACCCGCTGACCGACCTCGTGACACACCGATTCCCCCTTGCCGGGTGGCGAGAGGCGATGCGTGTCAACCTCGGGCGCGGGCAAACCGGGGCGATGAAGACGGTGTTCGAGATTGGGCCCGACGGTGGCGCAGCCTGACGCTGGACGATCGCTAGCGAGGTTTCGCCACGCAGATCGTCCAGGGGAATGACCCGGTCAGCTCGACCACATCCATCTCCTGGTCGACGAAGCGCCCGAAGGTCTCGCGCGACCAGAAATTGCGATGATCCGGATCGCTGCCGCGTGGCGTGATGTCCAGGTTCTTCCCGCGAGCAGCGTTCGACAGGCAGAAGAACGGCTCGTGCGGCACGCTCAACACCACGTATCCCCCGGCGACACGAGCGAGCTCCGCCAGCGCGCGTGGCGCTTCGTGCAGGTGCTCCAGGACCTCGAAGCAGCCGACGACGTCGAAGCTGTCATCCTCGAACGGCATGCTGTAGATGTCGGCCACGAGGAATTCGCCGCGCGGATTGCGCATGCGCGACAGCTCGACAGACGGTTCGTGCGGATCGAACCCGGTGAGCTTCAGCGCGGGCATCTCGCGCAGGAATATCTCCGAGGTGAACCCCTCGCCGCACCCGGCGTCCAGGACTGAGTCCGGCTGCAGCGACTTGACGATGCCGGTGATCCGGTTGTGAAAGCGGTCGATCAGGCGTTTCTGGATCGGGTTGGTGTTGGTGTGCTTGGCGAAGTTGCTGGTTTCGACCGTGGACGGCGGCTTGTACAGGTAGGTCTCGCTGATGCTCATCGCCTGGGAGTTCCTTTCGTCAACATTCGTCGTCCGCCGGTGTACCGGTCTCGACCGGTTCCGGCTGGTGGCGGTTCAGCCAGAGTCGATTTAGTCCAAAGAGTATCGGGACCGCGATGAAGAGCGCAAAGCGATAGATCAGCGCTGCGGCGAGGATTGCGTCAGCCTCCGCGGTATAGCCGGCAAGCCGGGCGACGACATACATCAGTCCTTCGCGAACCGCCGCGCCACCGGGGATGGGGCTCAACATGCCGACGAGGATCGGCAGCGCGGTGAATCCGACCATGAACGCCGCCGACACGGATACGTCCAGTGCCTCGATGACCATCCAGAGGACGATTCCCTGGAGCAGCCAGTAGAAGATGGTCACGGCGAGGGTGTAGGCGGCGGCGAGCGGTCGCTGGGTCGGGGCGATCATGATCGTCGTGCCGAGCGTTGCGATGCGATTCCTGATCGAGGGCCGCCGCCACGCCAGCGCCGCGGTGGCGATGGCCAGCATGACCAGGGCAACCCCGGCGAGGGCATAGGACGTTGACGACGATGCGATCTCGGAGCCCACCGCGTCGACCGCGCCATCGGCGAACAGCATCCAGGCAGCCGTGCCCGCACCCAGCACCAGCACATCGGCGGCGATCTCCCACAGCGCGATGATCCCGGTCTGACTGGCATTCAGTCCGAGCGCTCGTTTGGTGAGCGCGGCGCGCGATGGCACCGCCAGCCCGATGGGCGCGGCGTAGTTGATGATGACCGAGGTGAGGAATGCCTCGGCCGCTTTCGGGAGGTTCGAGGAACCCCGCGCCATGCGCACCAGCAGGTGCCAGCGATAGGCGAGGATCCAGACGCTCGCGAGATAGATGACGCCTGCGAGCGCCAGCATGCTGACGTCGGCGCCGTGCACCGCATCAGCGACCCCGGCGAGGGCACCGGTCAGCCACAGGACGACAACGGCGGCCAGCAGGCTGACGCCGAAGATCGCGGTTGTGGGGACCGCCAGGATTCTGCGGGCAATGGAGCTACGCTCGGACGTTGGCATCAAGCTTGTCGAGGGCCGGGGACTGTTCACGCGGGAGCCGATTCGCTGGCCAGGGCCTGCAGATCGGGGCGAGTCGACAGGCCGACACTCTCACGCAGCGG
>JAUIGA010000243.1 GCA_030430125.1 Chloroflexia bacterium
CTGGAGCCGCTACTGGTGTGACGTCGCTTCGTCGCTGCGGATATGCTGGGCAGGCGCCGCCTGCGACTGGTCGTTTCGCGTCTTGCGGATCGAGAAGATCGCGGCCAATGCGATCGTGCCCATGATGACCAGCAGCGACAGCCACGTCGGGATTTCCGGAATGAACGTGATGTGCTCGCCACCGTTGATGAAGGGCAGCTCGTTCTTGTGCATGGCGTGGATGATGAGCTTGAACCCGATCCAGATGAGGATGAACGCCAGTCCGTAGGAGAGGTAGACGAGCCGCTCCAGCAAACCGCCGAGCAGGAAATACAGCTGGCGGAGACCGAGCAGCGCCCAGGCATTGGCGGTGAAGACGATGTAGGGCTCCTGGGTCAACCCGAAGATCGCCGGGATCGAATCGAACGCGAACAGCAGGTCGGTCGAGCCGATGGCCAGCATCACGATCGCCATTGGCGTGATCATCCGGCGGCCGTGGCGTACAACCATCAGCTTGTCGCCGACATACCCCTCAGTAACCGGGAAGATGCGACGCACGTAGCGGATGAAGGCGTTCTCGTGGTACTCCTCATCCTCTTCGCCACCGGCGGAGGCGAGCTTCCAGCCGGTGTAGAGCAGGAAGAAGCCGAAGATGTAGAAGATCCAGCTGAAGTTCTCGATGATCGCCGCACCCATCGCGATGAAGATGCCGCGCAGGACGATCGCGATCGCCACGCCGATAAGAAGGACCTTTTGCTGGTACTCACGCGGAACGGCGAAGGTCGACATGATCAGCAGGAAGACGAACAGGTTGTCGACCGAGAGGCTCTTTTCCGTGAGGAAGCCGGCGAAGTACTCGAGACCGCGCTCGGAGCCCGCCGCCCACCAGAGCGCGGCGCCGAAGACGAGCGCCAGCGCAATGTAGAACGTCGACCAGATCCCCGCCTCACGCAGAGTCGGCTCATGCGGTGTTCGAACATGTGAGTAGAAGTCGAAGATCAGCAGTCCGGCAACGCCAGCGATCGTGACTGCCCAGACCCAAAACGGGACGTCCATGCGGTGAAAAAACCTCCAGGTAACCTCGGGAATTCCCTTGCCACCCGGGTCTCTTCCTTCGCCCGTTGCATGGCAACGAAGCGACAAGCGGCGCCGAGTCCCTCCAGGGACCGTGATGACGACACCGCCGGGACGGAATACTCCCCCGTACTGGTCAAATCCTATTGTACGTGCATTGTGAAAAATCTTGCAATCCCTGTTGCCCGGTGCGGATCCGCGTGGGTACATGGTCAGCAACCCGCCCGCTGCGTATCCTTGCAGCATGCCCAAAAAATCGGGTGACGCCAATCGACATCCAACCGGGGAAGGGAAGCCACCGTGGCAGAGTTGCTGAGTGACCCGCAGGTCTGGACCGCCTTGCTGACGCTGACGGTCCTGGAGATCGTGCTGGGTATCGACAACATCGTCTTCATCTCCATCCTGACCGACAAGTTGCCCGTCGGGCAGCGGGATCGCGCACGCGTCATCGGTCTCGCCGCGGCGATGATCATGCGCATTCTCCTGCTCTTCTCGATTTCGTGGATCATGGGCCTCACTGATCCCTGGTTCGAGATTTTCGATCGGGAGTTCTCCGGGCGCGACCTGATCCTGCTCGTCGGTGGCTTCTTCCTGTTGTTCAAGGCGACGACGGAGATCCATGCGAAGCTCGAAGGGGAGGAGCACGAGCAGAAGGCGGGCGCGACAGCATCCTTTGCCGGTGTCATCGCCCAAATCATGATGCTCGACATCGTCTTCTCGCTCGATTCGGTCATCACCGCGGTCGGCATGGCCGACGATATCGAGGTCATGGTTGCCGCGGTCGTGATCTCCGTTGGCGTCATGCTGTGGGCATCGGGGCCAATCGCGAAGTACGTGCAGGAGCACCCGACGATCAAGATCCTCGCGCTGGCGTTCCTGATCCTGATCGGGGTGTCGTTGGTGGCGGAAGGCTTCCATCACCACATTCCCAAGGGGTACATCTACTCGGCGATGGCCTTCTCGGTGATTGTCGAGATGATCAACCTGCGCGTGCGCTCCCAGGCTGAGAAGGCTGCGGAGCCGGTCCACCTGCGGCAGTCGTTCGCGGGCGAAGGGGCCGTCGAGCGAGCCGGCCAGCGTGCTGCATCCAGCTCCGACTGACCCGCGCACCGGTCAGTCGGGCCGGGATCGGCACGGAACGCGCATGCTCGAAACAGTCTCCCGGTCGCCTGACCGCGGCCGGGATGGTCCCGAGCGCCTTCCAGGACAAGACGGGTACGACGGAGTTGCCCAACGACCGATTTCCCGGTACAAGTGCCGGTACGTGGCAATCCGCCGCAACGTCGACGATGGAGGGACAGATGGCCGACAAACCCAAGGTAACCGCAACCCGTGTGATTCCGGACGCCGGACTTGACCTGCTGCGAGATGCGGCGGAGCTTCGCCTGTGGGAGGAGGAGCTCCCCCCAGACCCGGATCAGCTCGACGTGCTGCTCGACGGCGCCGACGGTGCACTGACGCTCCTGACCGACCGGATCGATGGCGCGGTGCTTGACCGCCATCCCGGCCTCAAGGTGGTCAGCAATTTTGCCGTGGGTTTCGACAATGTCGATGTAGACGCCGCCACCGAGCGTGGAGTCGCGGTGTGCAACACTCCCAACGTGCTCAATGACGCCACCGCCGAGATGGCGTTCACCCTGATGACCGCCGCCGCGCGTCGCGTGGTCGAGGCGGCCGACTATGTCCGGGACGATCGCTGGAAGACGTGGGGCCCTACCCTGTTGCTCGGGCAGGATCTCACCAACGCGACATTGGGCATCGTCGGATTCGGTCGCATCGGTCGCAAGCTCGCTCGCATGGTCTCCGGTTTCGACATGGAGGTGCTGGTCCACGACGTCTACCAGGACCCGTCGGCGGAGGCCGAATTCGGCGTGAAGTATGTCTCCCTCGATGAGCTGCTGGTGCGGTCGGATTACGTGTCACTGCATGTGCTGCTGAACGAGGATACGCGCCACATGATCAGCACCGATCAGTTCGCGCGCATGAAGTCGACGGCGGTGCTCATCAACGCGGCGCGTGGCCCCGTGGTTGACACCGACGCGCTGGTGCACGCGCTGGAAACCGGCGAAATCTTCGCCGCCGGGCTCGATGTCACCGATCCCGAGCCGCTCCCCGCCGATCACCCGCTGGTGTCGTTGCCGAACTGCACGGTGGTGCCGCACATTGCCTCGGCGACCGTCACATCGCGCGACAATATGGCGTCGCTGGCGGCGCGGAACCTCCTTTCGGTGCTGAATGGCCAGGAGCCCGAGGCAATTGTCAATCCCCAGGTGCTGCGAGGTAGTCGATGACGGAAATCCTCCCGAATTCCGGTGATGTTCGGGCCGCGCGCGAACGCGTCGTGAACTGGCTGGATGCCCATCGGAATGAGCTTGCCAGCCAGCTGATGTCGTTCGTCGCGGTGCCCTGCGTCACCGGTGACGAGGGGGCCGTTCAGGATGCGGTCGCGCGTGTCATGCGCGATTCCGGCTGGGCTGTCGATCGCTGGGAGGCAACTCGCGAGGAGATCGCGCCGTACGTCTTGCATGTTGGCGAACAGGAACGCTATGCGGGGCGTCCCAATCTCGTCGCGAAGGTGCTGGGCAGTGGTGGTGGCCGATCGTTGATGCTGCAGGGGCACGTCGATACGGTCTCGGCCGGCGATCCGGCGACCTGGACCCGCAATCCGCTGGGCGAGCGCGCCGGCGATCGCATCTACGGGCGCGGCGCCGTGGACATGAAGGGCGGCATCGTGTCGATGCTGGCCGCGCGCCGGGCGCTGCAGGAGACCGGTATCGACATTCTCGGCGACGTGCTGCTTGCGGCGACGGTGGGCGAGGAAGACGGCGGGCTCGGTGCGCTGTCGACCATCCTGCGGGGCTACCGCGCTGATGGCGTGATCATCACCGAGCCGACCAACCGCGCGCTGGTGATCGCCCAGGGCGGATCCCTGGTGTTTCGCGTCACCGTGCCCGGCAAGGCGGCGCATGGAGCGGCACGCAACGAGGGCGAGTCGGCGCTTGAGCACTTCGTCCCGATCTTCCAGGATCTGCTGGCGTGGGAGCGTGAGCGCAACGCGACGCTCTCCCACCCGCTCTACGACCACCTAGAGAACAAGTTCCCGATAAGTGTCGGGTTGGTCCGGGCCGGCAATTGGGCCTCGACGGTGCCGGAGTCGCTCGTTGCCGAGGGGCGCCTGGGATTCCTGCCCGGCGAGTCGATCGAGGAGATGCAGCGACAGACCGAAGCGCGTGTTGCCGCCGTCGCGTCACGAGATCCCTGGCTGCGGGAGCACCCGCCACTCGTCGAGTGGTTTGGCGGCCAGTTCGCATCGGCGGAGGTCGTAGCGGACCACCCCCTGGTGCGAACCCTGGCCTCGGCCCACGAAACAACGGCCGGCACGCCGGTCACCATCAGCGGTGTTACCTATGGCGCCGATATGCGTCTGTTCACCGATATCGGTGACATGCCGACGGTGATGTACGGTGGCGGCGATGTGCGTGTGGCGCATGCCGCCGACGAATACATCGATCTCGACGATGTGGTATCCGCCGCCGAGACGCTGGCCGTTGCCATCTGTGCCTGGTGTGGGTGCGACGCCTCACCGTCGGCCTGACATCGAATCCTGTTGATAACGTCGTGTAATCCGGCATGTCGTGACGCTGATTGCTGATCGGCGCTCGCGTATTGCAGCCAATCTTGCGGAATTGTGGGTTGAAGATGCTGGCCAATTGGGACTGGTGCGGCTACGATGCCCCGGTGTCGGCCTGATACGACGTGCGCCGTCAAGGCTCCGCCCTGCGTCCGGCGGTGGAGCGCCGCTACGCCGCCCAGGAAGATCGACATGGGCTTGGCCAACCGATGTATACCGCTCAATCCGGGAGAAATCCGCTTGACCACCGCAACGACATCCATCGACACTCATCTCACCCCCGAAGTGCTGCTTTCCCGCATGCAGTCCGCCTCGACACCGGCAATATCGCCGGACGGCCGCGAGGTTGTGTACGTGATTTCCCGCGTCGATCCCGGCTCGCTGGCCAGCACGAGTCACCTGTGGTTGATGCATATCGATACCGGAGAGGCCCATCAGCTCACCCACACCGGGACGAGCAACACAGCACCAGCCTGGTCGCCGGACGGCACGCGGATCGCATTTGTCAGCAACCGGCCCGACGCTGGCCGAT
>JAUIGA010000244.1 GCA_030430125.1 Chloroflexia bacterium
CAGGAGCATTGCAACTGGAATGTTGAGCCAAAAAACGAGTCGCCACGCATCGTCGATGAAGTGCGCCTGATTGACGACCAGGGCGCCGTAGATTGGTCCGGTCACCCAGCCGATTTCATCGGTCGCGCCAATCGCGCCAATGGCCGCCGCGCGCCGGGCACCGTCCTCGAAGAATGCGGCGGCTGCCGCCAATGCAAGTGGAAGCAGCGCTCCGGCGCCGAAACCTTGAATGGCGCGGCCGACAATGACGTCTTGCAGCGATTGGCCGGTGGCGCACCACCAGGACCCGGCCGCGAAGATCACTGTGGCTGCCATCAGCGCTTTTCTGATGCCGATGACGTCGCCCAATCGGCCGAACAGCGGGATGGAGACGACGTAGGCGATGAGGTACGCGTTGACGACCCAGATGTATCGGTCGATATCGGCGGTGTTGACTCCGAGGTCGGTGATCATGCGCGGCAGCAGCGTGGCAACGACCGTGAGGTCGGTCGCGCCCATGAACACCGCGAACATCATGATGACCGAAACCGGGTCGCGCCAGACCCGGTTTCGCGACGCCGGTTCCGTCACTCCTCGACGTCCGGTGGGTCGATGCGAATGTCGGCGTCATGATCGGTGAGGGTCATGGTCCAGGTAGCCGGGTTCTCCTTGTCGACGTCGTCTGGCTCGGCAACTTCCAGCCGCAGGATATCCGCCGACTCCTGGTCGACCCACAGCGTGACGCGGATGCCGTCGCCTTGCATGTTGCCTGACGTCATCGGAGCGATGACGCTCGAATCGACAGTCCCGGACACCTTCCATGTGTCGCGCCCTGCAATTTCTTCCTCGCCGTCGATGGTTGGCGATTCCAGCCTCCCGGCGACCGGGCCGAGGCCATCCTGATTGTCGAACAGAATCGCGGGGTTGTAACCGAACTCGTCGGGAGATGGCCCCCATGCGCCGGAGAGGAGATCGGTTGTCCACGCCTCTTCACCGATGGCGATCATGCGGATCGACACGGTCTGCGTGCCCAGGAGCTCGACCTGAAACTCGACATCCACCTTGTCCGGACGGGCGAGGCTGCCGGTTGCCCCCGCGAGGCGGATTGCACCGGCGGAGTCGATGAACGTATCGCCCTTGATGTCGAGCTCGAACTTGAGCGTTTGCGTGTCGGCCAGGCGGTCACTGGCCTGGCGCAACACCAGTTCGGCTTCGGTCAGTGGCTCTGGTGTTTCCGTGTCGCTGGCAGGCGCGCCGATGGCTGGGAACAGGGCCGCAAGGAGGACCAGGAAGATGGTGATCGCGGGGCGCGTGCCGGGGTGAAATGTCATTTGGTAGCCACCAGTTCTACGACGAGCGGACGCCGACGCGTGACGGCTGGTAGTCTATCACCCGGAGCGGGAGTGTCCGGCCCCAGAGAAGCCCCCCGCTAGTTGGGGAAGCCTGCTGGTACGCGGCATTTGGGAGAATTTCGAGGTGAGCTCATGGTGCTGACCGAGCAACGCACGGTCGCGGTGGAGGTTGGTAGCGCATCGCGCACAGGTGGGCGCGCTCGCAATGAGGATGCCGTGCTGGCGAGCAGGATCGGCAGCGGTGGCAACGCGTGGCTGCTTGCGGTTGCCGACGGCATGGGGGGCCATGAAGGTGGTGATGTTGCCAGCCGCCTTGCCATCGAGACCCTGCAGCAGCACTTCACCGGTGGAGTGCCCGAGGATGTGGCGACCGAGTTGAAGCGAGCCTTTCGTGCGGCCAATGATCGTATCTGGTCCGAGGGCGGTCCGGTAGACGTCGGTCACATGGGTACGACCCTCGTCGCGGCGGTGGTGCACGGGTCCTACCTGACCATTGGCAGCGTGGGCGACAGTCGCGCGTATCTCGTACGGGGCACCCAGGTCCTGCAGATCACCCAGGATCATTCGCTGGTCGCCGAACAGGTCGAGAAGGGTGAGATTTCGGCTGGGACCGAGCGGCAAAGTCCCCAGCGAAACGTCCTTACCGCCGCGGTCGGCACCACCGAACGCCTCGATCGGAAATTGCCATCGATCTACGAGCTGACGCTGATCCCGGAGGATCGATTGCTCCTCTGCTCGGATGGGTTCTACGATGTCATCGAGCAGCGGGAATATGCGGGTCAGCTGGCGGGCGAGAACCCCGACACCTTGTCGCTCGCGCTCACGTCGCTCGCCGAGCAACGCGGCGCGACGGACAACGTGTCTGCCGTGGTACTGGTAGCGAGGCCGTCGCAAGCCACCGCACAGCGGCTTGAGCTCGAATCGAACATCGCCGACCAGAAGCCGCAAGGCAGCCCGATCCTGATTGCGGTCATCATCCTGGTAGTCATTGTCGCCATCGCCGCACTTGGGTTCTTCTTCCTGTTGTAGTAGTGAATGGCTGAACATGCCCGGTATCCTCGTCGATGCGCACGTTCACCTGTTTCCACCGGATGTCGCCGCGCGCAAAGACGAATGGGTGGCGCGCGATGCCTGGTTCGGTGCCACGCACGCCACCTGGGATGCCAGCCGGTTTCCTGACGCACCCGCGTTGCTTGCCAGCATGGATTCCGCCGGCATTGATGCTGCAGTGATCGCCGCCTGGCCATGGCACGACGCTGGATTGTGCCGGTATCACAACGAGTTTCTCGCGGACCTCTGCGCTAGCGAGCCAAGGTTGTCGTGGCTGGGAATCGTGAATCCGGCAGTGGTGGGAGTATCAGCCGAGATCGAACGGGTCGCCGCTCTCGGCGCGGTGGGAATCGGCGAGTTGAACGCCGATGCGCAAGGGTTCATGTGGGAGGATGCATCCCAAACCCAGGAGATGGGCGAGGCGGCCGCCCGACTCGACCTGCCGGTGCTCGCCCACACCTCTGAGCCGGTGGGGCACGACTATCCGGGCAAGGGCACGGCAACGCCTGACCGGTTGCTTGCGTTCATCGCACGGCACCCTGATCTACGGTTCGTCGCGGCACACTGGGGGGGCGGCTTGCCGTTCTACGAGTTGATGCCTGAGGTTGGTGCGACGTTGCAAAATGTCTCGTACGACACCGCGGCCTCGACCTACTTGTATCGTCCGCGGGTGTTCGACATCGTGCGTCGTATCGTCGGTCCCGAGCGCATTTTGTGGGGCTCGGATTATCCCGTCCTTGGCCAGCGTCGATTTCTCGTACAGGCACGAAAAGTCGTGCCGGCGGAGGCAACCTCCGCGGTGTTCGGTGAAAACGCTGTCCGGGTGTACGGATTGCAGGTGCCGGAGGTGACGCAGTGATTGCCGGACTCGTCGGGACCGTGGCGCACATCGAGCGGGACGCCATCGTGATGAACGTCAACGGTGTGCTGTATCGCGTCTACGCGCCACTCAGCGTGGTACAGGGGGAAGATGTCGTCGCGGATCGCCGCCTGCAGCTTGAAACCCACCTCATCGTGCGTGAGGACTCCCTGACACTGTACGGGTTCCTGTCGACCAGCGATGTTGAATGGTTTCGAACGCTGCTGACGGTGAACGGTGTCGGGCCGCGGGTTGCACTGGCGATGATGTCGCGATTTGGTGCCGATGAGATGGCCGAGATCGTCCATCGCGAGGATGTGACGTTGCTGTCGACGGTACCCGGAATCGGACGCAAGACGGCATCTCGCATCCTGCTGGATTTACGGGGCAAGGTGCCCGAACCGCCCGTCGGCGGACTTTCCGGGCAGGTTCGCATGCAGGACGACGACCTGGTCGAGGCGCTGGAGGGGCTGGGGTATTCGAGAATGGAGGCCGTTGCCGCGGCCTCCCGGGTGGAGCTTGCGCCCTCCGACTCCCTGGAGGACCGCCTCCTGGCAGCCTTGCGAGAGTTGTCGCCGGCGGGGTAGCGACCAATCAAACCTGTCAGGTTGCTCCTGACTCAACTCCTGTTCAACCGACGCCGGATCGCGGCGGCGTGGCCGGTGAGCCCCTCCGCGTTGGCGATCGCCATGGTTGCTTGCCCAAACTCGTCGACAGCGCACGGTGTGGCCGCGATCAGCGAGATCACCTTCTGAAACTCGCCGACATGGATCGGTGAGGAGAACCGGGCGGATCCGCCCGTGGGCATGACATGACTCGGACCGGCGGCATAGTCGCCGAGGGCTTCGGGGCTGTCCTCACCGACGAAAACACCACCTGCGTTCTCGATCGCCGGCACCAGGTCCCAGGGGCGGTCCACCAGCAGGCAGAGATGTTCTGGGGCGAATGCGTTCGCCACCTGAACGGCTTCCTGAAGGCTTTCCACGACCACGACCCGCCCATTGGACCGGAGCGACGCACGGGCGATATCGGCGCGATCCAGGTCTGTGAGCTGGCGCTCAATCTCTGCAGGCACCGCACTCGCCAACACGGAACTTGTGGTGACGAGGATCGCGGTCGCGATTGTGTCGTGTTCAGCCTGGGCAATGAGATCAGCTGCGACGAGTTCGATATCGGCACTGTCGTCGGCGACGAGGAGGGTTTCGGTCGGACCGGCCATTTGGTCGATATCGACGACACCGTAGACCCGCTGTTTGGCGAGTGCGACGAAAATGTTGCCAGGACCGAATATCTTGTCTACCTGGGGGACCGACTCGGTGCCAAAGGCGAGTGCGGCAATGGCCTGCGCGCCACCGATGGCGAAGACCCGGTCGACCTGGGCGATGTCCGCGGCGGCGAGGATCGCCGGAGCGATGTGTCCATCCCTGGCTGGCGGCGCCGCAATCACGACTTCCCGCACGCCAGCGACTCGGGCCGGGATGGCGGTCATCAGCAACGACGACGGATAGGCGGCGGTGCCCCCGGGCGTGTAGATTCCCACGCGATCCAGCGCTCGGACGATCTGGCCATAGGTGCCGGTCGAGGTCGGCTGCATCCAGGACTGCGCTGGCTGGTGTTCGTGGAACTCCCGAATTCGCTGCGCGGCGACCTGCAGCGCCTCGTCGAGGTCTGGTCCAATCGATTGGCGTGCCGCGACCCACTCTTCACGCGGCACCTCGAAGGACGATGGCACCTGCCGGTCGAAGGCCTCGGTATAGCGGAGAAGGGCAGCGTCGCCTTCGCGGCGTACGTCGCCGACGATACGCTCGACAACCTCGCGTGCGGTGAGCGATTCACCGAACACACGCTCGATACCACGTCGAACGTCATGGGAGAGCTCAGGATCGACGAAGGCGCCGCGCCTCGTGAGCTCGGCGAGCGCCGGCTCTAGCCCGTCGATGCGGCGCAGGAATTCCGGT
>JAUIGA010000245.1 GCA_030430125.1 Chloroflexia bacterium
CGCGAGATGCTGCTGGTGCTCGACAATTTCGAACAGATCCTGGACGCAGGCCGCCACATCGCCGACCTGCTGGCGCATTGCGGATCCCTGACCGTGCTCGTCACCAGCCGCGAGCGCCTCCACCTGCGCGGAGAGTACCTGCAGGAAGTAGCTCCCCTCGCGCTTCCGCGCCCGGAACGACTGCCCGCCCCCGCGATGCTGGCTCGTTATGGGGCGATCGCCATGTTCAGCCAGCAGATGCAGCAGGTCGATCCAACGTTTCGGATCAGTACCGACAACAGCGAAGCGATCAGCGCGATCTGCCGGCATCTGGATGGTCTCCCGCTTGCAATCGAGATCGCCACCGCCCGCGCTCACTACATCCCGCTTGGAAGTCTCCTGGACAAGCTAACAAGCCGGCTCGACATCTCCGAAGGCCCACGCGACCTGCCGGATCGGCAGCGCACGCTGCGCGCCACGTTTGCGTGGAGCCATGACCTGCTGACACCTCAGGAACAGGCCGTGTTTCGACGCCTGGGAGCCGCGGTCGGCGGATACACGCCAGACGCCGCGACCGCTATCTGCGGTGACGATGATTCCCAGCTAGAACACCACCTTCGGTCGCTCGCCGAGAAGCACCTCATCCGGTGGGAAGATACCGACAACGGGTACCGCATCAGGCTGCTTGAGACGATTCGGGAACTCGCGGTCGAATACCTGGAAGCAAGCGGCGAGTTGCATAAGGTCAGCGGGCGACATGCAGAGTATTTCCTCAACCTCGCGGTCGAGGCGGAGGAGTATCTGGTCGGCACCGATCAACTTGCATGGTTCGAGCGCCTTGAAGCCGAACAGGGCAACATCAGGTCCGCGCTCGACTGGTCGCTGAGTCAGCAGGACGACATCAGCGAGATTGCGATCCGGGCAACAGTGGCACTGTGGCGATATTGGCTGCGCCGGCGATCGCTAACAGAAGGGACAACGTGGCTGGAACGCGCGCTCCGCCTTGCTCCAGCCCAATCATCACTCCGCTCCCGGGTACTGCTTTCCCTCGCACGGTTGCACGAAGCCCAGAGCGACTATGCGCGAGCCGAAGCATTGATCGGCGAAGCCCTCCCTATTTGCCAGGAAACCGGCGACCGGTCCGGCGAGGCTCAGGCACTCACCCATCTCGGCGGAATCGCGGAGGATCGTGGAGCTTTCCAGCGCGCTGCGAGCTTGCACCAGCAGGCATTGACGATCTTTCGTGCCAACGGGCTCCGCCGGGAAAGCGCGGGCTCCCTGAACAAGCTGGCGATCGTGGCCTACTACCAGGGCAAGTTCGAAAGCGCTGCCAAGCTGTGGGAAGAATCCGTCGCGATCTATCGCGAGCTCGACGATCTGTGGGCAACCGGCGTGTTGCTCGGCAATCTCGGTGCCGCAGCCATGGCAACTGGCGATTTCGATCGAGCGGTTGAACTCCATGAAGAGAACCTCTCCATCGCCCGGCTCCTGAAGGATCCTGGAACCATTGGGCGCCAGCTGTGCAACCTGGCTGAAGCGTTGCAGATGCGAGGCGACCCACACCAAGATGCGCTGCTGGAAGAAGCGCTCGCACTTAACCGAGAGACAAACGACCGGCAATGCGAAGCCTCTGCCCTGACCTTTATGGCCAACAGCTCATTCGCGCACGGCGATGTCCGCAACGCGGCTCGCCTCTATGGCGAGAGTCTGTCGCTATGCCAGTCAATTGGAGATCGCGCCACGATGGCGAACATCGCGTTGTTGGAGCGAACTGCACTCATGGCGCTTGATTGTGAGCATCCTCGTCAGGCGGCCCGACTGATCGGCGCGTGCGAAAGATTGCGCCAGAAAATCGGGGCGCCGATCATGCCGTATCATCGCCCTCTCCTCGACCGGTGCAAGACGCGCTTGCGAAGCCAGATCGAACCCAGCGCTCTCGAAGCGTTGACAGCGGCAGGACGATCGCTGTCGCCGGATGCCGCAATCGAGGAGGGGTTGGTTGTTTGCCGGCTCATCCTGACCGGCGGTGACGCGTACTCCGCGCGCGAGCATGAAGCCGTCCCCGCCGCACCGACCCTCGCCATCACCTCCTGAACCACGGAAGATTCCCGGAAGATTCGTTTACTACGATGAACCCAGGATTCACGCTTGATCCTGTCGGGCACGGTCCGGTTGGGCCGAGAAGGTGCACGACACGATATCAGGGGGAAACAGCATGCGACGCACCACACAGTCGATCACCCGCCTTGCAATCATTGCCTTCGCCGCCCTCCTGGCGATTGCGCCAACCATCCATGAAGTAGCGGCGCAGGTGCCCGGCACCGTTGACTAGTTCGTGTTGACGAACCTGCAAACATCCCCAGATACATGCTCGCGGCGCAACGGCGTCCGGGCAGGCTGTGGATAGCGACAGTCAGGCGGACGAACCAGTCCACGTCGGGACGTGCGGAGACTCGAACCAGGGAGTCTGAACACGCTGCGCGTCCCCATTGCAACGGAAAGAGACAGCGCAGCCCGGCGTGGAGTCAATTCACAGCCTGGCGCACCGCGAGGGTTCAGGGTACGCGCAGGTTCGACCAGCGGACACGCCTCGCAACACCCTTCTGACGCGAAAGGGCCAGAACCATGATTGCGAACTACACCTCAAAGCCTGCGGCACCCATTGCCGAATATCCCCAGGCCAGCGGCAGGCAAGCCGGCTCGCGTCACTACGACTCGTTTATCGTGCGACTCTGGCAGGACGAAGGCTCCGATGCCATGGTGCGAGTCGAGTTGCAGCACGTTCAGGCGGGTCTGTCGATCGAGGCCGTACAGGTGCCGCTCGACTGGATCGTTCCCGGCATCATGGAATGCCTGCAATCCCCGTCACAGTCGCAGACGAGCGCGGTTCCCACTGGAGAAGATGCCCGCTGAGCCCCTTCGGCAACGGCGAGCCAACGATCCTCGTCGTCTCCGAGTCACACGCCAGCACGCAACGCTGGCCGGGTTCAGACCTCACCCACTACCAGGGGGCACACAGTCATGAGTACGTACGCCATCCGCAGGCACGATGTGCCGTCCACATTCGAACGCCGCGAGGTGGTCCCATCCTACGCCATTCGGCGACCGGGACTGCAAACCGAGATTCAACAGGTGGTCAAGCGATACATCATCGACCACAAGTTCAAGCCAGGGGATATCCTGCCTGGCGAAGGCGAGCTCGCCCGGCAGATCGGCATCAGCCGCCCATCGCTTCGCGAAGCGATGAAGGTGCTGCAGACCATCGGCGCGGTCGAGTCGCGGCACGGTTCGGGAACCTTTGTCGGCTCGATGTCCCTTGAGCCGCTTACCGAGGGGCTGGCATTCCAGGTCGGTGTTGTCGCGCAGCACAGCGCCTCCGCTCCGACCGAGCTCCTGGAGCTCATCGGTCTGCGCGAAGCCATAGAAACGCGGCAGATCCGCCGCGCTGCCGGCAAGCACTCGGCCGAGGATATCGATCAGCTGCGCCGGCTCAACGATGACCTGGAGAGCACCGAGCTTCCCATCGCGTTTCGACGGCGCGACCTCGAGCTGCACCTGCTGTTCTACCGCCCGCTCGAGGACCGCATCGCCAACGAGTTCATCCGGTCCTTCTCCCGGATCAGCAATCTGGTCGACTACTCCATCGACGATGACTACCGAATTTCGATCCTGGAGGAGCACGACGACATCATCGACGCGCTGGAGGCAGGTGAAGCCGATGCTGCCGCAGCGGCGATGTCCGGCCACTTCGGCAAGATGAGCGATGCCATCCAGGCCTCGTACAATCCCGACGATGTGTCGGAGCACGCGCTCAGCCCAATCATGGATGTTGCCGTGCGAACCGGGACCGGCGCGGACTGACATCCGGGCCTCGACACACACATGCAGTCCCTTCTCGAGATGAAGCCGGGCGGACTACGATGTCCGCCCGGCTTCGTCTCGAGCATTCCGGGTGTCGGCACGTCGCCTCGTATTCCCCTCGCCGCGGCATCGCCGTCAGGTGGCGCGTGACCGCGCTTCGGCCAGCCGCATCTTGACACCGACGTAGTGTTGCTCGAGGGTCCGGCGCGTCCCGGCGACATCCCTCGCGACAATGGAATCAAGAATCGCGGCGTGGTCCCGGTAGGTGAGCCGCGGGTTGGGATCATCCTCCAGGTATCGCGAAGCGGATTGGCACGCCAGCCAGAACACATCCAGCAGGCGCAGCAGCGTGTCGCTCCCGACACCGAGGTGCATCAGGCGGTGAAACTCCCGATCCTCCTCGGGAAACGCCTGACCCGCCTCGGACCGCTCGCCCATGCGCCGCACGACCCCTCGAAGTTGCTCCAGCGTTGCCGGCAACATCGTCGTGACCGCCCGCTCGACCATACCGGTCTCGAGCACGCAACGAATATCGAGCAGCTCCTCGACGCTTCGCAGATCGACGAGCAGCCCGTAGAAAAGCCCGTCCAGCAGCGGCTCGAACGAAAACTCACGCACAAACACGCCTCGTCCACGCTGAACGGCCAGGACACCGATGGACTCGAGTCCGCGAATTGCCTCGCGAACCGAATTCCTGCTGATGCCGAGCTGGCGCGCGAGCTCCATCTCGGCGGGTAGCGGGTCGCCACCGGTCAGGTTGTTCTTGAGGATGTAGTCGCGAATCGCCTGCTGCGCCGACTGGTGCAGGAGCTTCGGGCGCGCGATGGATTGCAGCGGCTCCATGGTGGCTCTCACGGATGAACGACAGGTGACCCGAACCAATCACGGCACGACGGGATTTAGGGCGATGACAGGCAGAATAGCAACTTGTAGGATAGCCGTCAAGTTCTCGTACTGGCTGTTGACACATATCCTACAAGTCGATATCCTTGCCAGACACCGGATGTCAAGACGACCAGCCGAACGGAGGGATTCCATGTCGAATGCTCTATTCCGTACGTTTCGAGCGAGAGCGACCGCCGCGCGTCTGCTCCTCGCGCTCGTGGTGCTGCTCGCCGCCGGGCTGCCCATGGCCGCTGCCGGCAGGCAGGACGGCGAGAAGGTGCTCACCGGCGGCTTCGATGTCGGCCCGGGTGGCGCGCCGGAGCTCTTCAACCCGCTGCAGGC
>JAUIGA010000246.1 GCA_030430125.1 Chloroflexia bacterium
GTCCACGACAGTCCCTGTTCAACCCCTATACCGGCGTTATCGCGATCTTCATCACGCGCCTGATGAACGACCTGCCCCCGGTGGTCTACGAGGATGGCCACCAGTCGCGCGATCTTGTGTTTGTCGAGGATGTCGCGCGGGCGAACATGCTGGTGGCGACCGATGCGCGATCAGACGGGCAAATCCTGAACGTCGGTACCGGCAACGCGGCGGAGATTGGCGACCTCGCGCGGATGCTGGCGCGCAAGCTCAACAGGGAGATCGAGCCCGACCTGCCAGGCGAGTATCGGCCCGGCGAGATGCGGGCGCTGATCAGCGACACCAGTCATATTGGCGCGTTGGGGTACGAGCCGCGCGTTACGCTGGAGGAGGGGATCGACAGGTACCTCGACTGGGTGGCTACTCAGGGCGATGTGCGCGAGTTCTTCAGCGAGGCGGAGCGGCGGCTGCGCGAGCGGCAGATCGTCAAGCGGTCCCGTTTCGGGGCGCGGGCATGAGGGGGGAGCCAGCACGCCTGACCGCTGCCGTGGTGATCCCCTGCCTGAACGAGGAGGCGTCGATCGGCCTCCTTGTCGGGGACGTTATCGCGGTTTGCGATGATCCGGCGGCTGCGGTGGACATCACCGAAATTATCGTGGTCGACAACGGCAGCACCGACCGCACGGCGGAAGTCGCGGTCGATGCTGGCGCGCGTGTCGTGGTGGAGCCGCGCCGGGGATATGGGCGTGCCTGCCTCAGCGGGGTGCTTGCAAGCGGTCCCGTCGACCTCATTGTGCTGATGGATGGCGACCGCAGCGACGTCCCGGCTGAGCTGCCGGAGCTGGTGGCGCCGCTGCTCGCCGGCGACGCCGGGTTGGTCATCGGGAGCCGCATGCGGGGGACGATCGAGAAGGGAGCGCTGCTGCCTCAGCAGATCGTTGGCAACCGGGTCGCGACAACACTCATTCGGCTGCTCTACGGCATCCGCCTGTCGGATGTCGGTCCGTTTCGGGTGATCCGTCGCGACGACCTGCTGCGCCTGGGCATGCGGGAGATGACCTACGGGTGGCCGGTCGAGATGATCATTCGGGCCGCTCGTGCCGGTATACCCGTGCGTGAGGAGCCGGTTACCTGGCGGCGGCGTGCCGGGGGCGAGTCGAAGGTCAGCGGCAACGTCTCCGCGGCGGTCCGGGCGGGGTACCGGATCATCCGGGCCATCTTTCGTTCGCGCCGCGACGATATCCCACTGCCGGACGACCTGCGTGCGTATCTGGAGCGGCATGCCGTGGCGGAAGAGGAGGCAGGATGAGCGGTCGAACCCGAGACAACCTGCTCATGATCGCCACGCGAGCGCCGCGACCGGGCGAGACCAAGACGCGGCTCGGCCGCACGATCGGCATGGAGCGCGCCGCGCTGCTGTATACGGCGTTTCTCCGCGACATCGCGGCCAGGCTGGTTCCGGATGGCGACGCGCCGTACGACGTCGCATGGACGCATTCACCGCCACACATTGACTTTCGTGCGGTGCTGCGGGCCGCGATTGGGCCGGTACCGGATGACTTGGTGTACGTTCCGCAACTGGCCGACGAAGATTGGGCGCGGCGGCAGAGCGCGCTGCTGCGCTGGGGACACGACCATGGATATCGACGATCGGTGCTGATCGCCTCGGATTCCCCGCAGGTCGATCCGGCGGCGATCCATGCCGCATTCGCGGCGCTGACCACACACGACGTGGTGATCGGCCGAGTTCATGATGGCGGGTACTACCTGATCGGGCAGCGAGGGTTCCACGACATCCTGGTGGATGTGCCGATGAGTACCGCCTCGGCGGCCGACGGCGTTGTTGCCGGCGCCGAGCGAGCCGGTCTACGCGTGGCAGAGGTGACACAGACATTCGATGTCGATGTCGAGGCGGATCTGGCGTTGCTCCGCGAGCACCTCGCCGCCTGTGACGGGCGCGATGCCCCGGAAACCTGGCGGGCGCTTCGCGAGCTGGGATTGCTGGAAGGTTGATCGCGTCTGGTCGTTCCGGCGGATCTGCCCCGTCGTGGGCGGTCTGCCGATTGGCGCCCGCGGCGCTCGCCCGGGCATCCTTCGGCAGGCCTGGCCGGGCCTGCCGGGGTGAGCGTCATCACCCGATGCCCGGTAGCGTCGGCTGCGCGCGATTGTGAGCAGCCCAGGTTACGCCCTCGATCTCGAGCAGGTGTTCCTTGATGTGCGGTCCCCCGGTGTACCAGCCCATCGAGCCGTCGGCGCGCACGACCCGGTGGCAAGGCACGATCACCGGTACCGGGTTGCGTCCCAGGGCGTTGCCGACCGCGCGCGAGGCGGTGGGTTTGCCGATTGCTCCCGCAATGGCCTGGTAGGTGCGCACCTCACCGAACGGAACGGCGACCGTGGCCTCGAGCACCGAACGGGTGAACGGCGTGACCCCGAAGAGGTCAACCGGCAGGGTGAAATTGGTGCGCTCGTGCGCGAAGTACTCCTGGAGCTGATCGCGCACCGGCGCCACCGCGGACGGTCGCTCCGAGGCAAGTATGCCGCGATGCTCCAGCTCGCAGAACTGCGCCTCGCGGTCGTGGTTGGCGAGATACCCGACGTCGGCCACGCCATCTTCTGTAACCACGATCATGAGGTCGCCGAGCGGACTCTCCATCAGCCCGTAGTGGCCCGCACGCAGCCCCAGCGCCTGGGCGGGGGTCGGGCACGACGAAGGATCGGGTGGCTCCGGCGCGGCGAGGCCAGACTCCCACGTGGAGAGCATGTCCGCGCAAGAACTGCACGTCTCGCAATGTTCGGAGATCGCGGCTTCGTCGGGCCGGGTCAGGTCCCCGATCACCAGGGCAGGAATGGCCTCCTCGACAACCTCACACGGGTCATCGCTGCTCGCCAACGCCATGCAGACCTGATCCTGCGATTGTGCATGCCGGTGGTTGGTAGAGATCGTCATGATCGTCAGGTCCTTGTGCTGCTAGTTGACCAGCGCGGTCGCGAACTGGCTCCGGAGTTTCTGGAGGGCCGCATAGACATTGGCCCGGGCTGCCTCCGGGGTGCTGTCCAACACCTCGCCAATCTCCTCGTATGACATGTCGTGGTACTTGCGAAGCACGAGCGCGGTGCGCTGTTTGGGAGGCAGTGCCTCGATTGCAACAGTCACGTGCTCGAGCGTCTCCGATGCCACCACCTGCGTGGCGGTGTCCGTCTCGCCCGATGGCATGTCCGGTTGATCCATGCCGAATTGATGAACTCGTCCCATTTTGCGACGATCGCTGATCCAGGTGTTCGACGCGATGCGGAAGAGCCACGCCCGGTGGTTGGCGTCCGGTGGCAGCTTCGACCAGGCGCGGAACGCCTTCAGCAGTGTTTCCTGGTAGACGTCATCCGCATCATGCGGTGAACGGGTCAGCGACCAGGCGAAACGATACAGATCCTGGCCATGCAGTTCGACAAGCGACGTGAACGATATTCGCGCCCCGGTCGCCGGTATGGGATCCCCTGGTCTGGTGGGCGACAACGCCATGAACTGAAACTCCTCGGACGGTGAGCTCGACGTCGTGAGGGATGAAGGTTCGCCTCCATTGTGCCCCATTGACGCGGATACCAGCGGATTGTGAGATGGACCCATGATAGGGTACGACAAGCGCGAAATCGATGCAGCCGAAAGGGGTACCCGTGAGCCAGGTGAACAGGGATGAGGTGCGCGCCGGTGCGATCGACGCCATTGAAGCGGCGAGGGAGGCGATCCTTGGGGTGGGTGACGCGATTCACGCGCATCCGGAGATCGGGTTGGAGGAACGCTACGCCGCTGACCTGTTGACATCGACGATCGGCAACTTCGGTTTCGAGGTCGAACAGGGGAGTGGTGGACTGGAGACGGCGTTCCGGGCAAGCCGGACGGGCAGGGGAGCCGGACCGCGAATTGCATTTCTCGCGGAGTATGACGCACTGCCGGGTCTTGGGCACGGCTGCGGTCACAACCTGATCGCCAGCAGCAACCTGGCGGCGGCGATCGGTCTGGGCGCGGTGATCGATCGGCTCGATGGCGAGGTCCTCTTCGTCGGCACACCGGCCGAGGAGAATGCCGGTGGCAAGGCGATCATGATCGAGAACGGCGCGTTTCGCGATATCGATGTGTCGCTGTCGAGCCACCATGGCGGACACGAGACGATTTTGCCGACGGCATACCCGGACGGGACCTGCCTCGCCGTCTCCAGCAGGCGGTTTGTGTATCACGGGCGTACCGCGCACGCGGCGGCCGATCCGGAGCAGGGGATCAACGCGCTGAACGCGGTGATCCATCTCTTCACCGGAATCGATGCGATGCGCCAGCACGTCACCCCGGACGCACGCATGCACGGCATCATCACCGACGGTGGCACGGCGGCCAACGTGGTGCCCGACCTCGCCGCGGCCGAATTCCTGTTCCGGGCGGCATCGCGGGAGGCGGTCGACGACCTCGTGGCTCGGGCCGAGGATGTCGCGCGCGGCGCGGCGATGATGACCGGAGCTCGGCTGGAGATCGAGGCCCCGTCGCCGGATTATGACGACATGCTGCCCAACTACGTGCTGAGCCAGTTGGTGCGCGACGAATTGGCCGGCGTGGGTCTGGCGGAGACCGAGCGTCCCCCGGCGAGTGGGCCCGGCGCGTATTCGACCGATCTTGGAAATGTCAGCCGGACGATGCCCACGACGGCGCTGGTCTTCCCGATCAGCGAGGTGCCGATCAACGGACACTCGAGGGAGGTCGTGTCGGGTTCGATCTCGCCGATGGGGCGGGAGAACGCGCTGCGTACCGGCAAGGCGCTGGCCCTGGCCGCGATCGAGCTGCTGATCGACGCGGAGGCGTACCGGCGGGTACAGGCCGAGTTCGGGCAGGGTAGCTCGGCGGTGGCCCCGTAGGCACTGGTGTGCTGTAGGCGGCCGTCGATGGCCGAATAGCTCCTGGCCCGCGCTGGCAGTGCGATTGGAGCCTGTGAGACAGACTGGCGCTGGGTTGGCGGTTCTGCTTCCTACCCGAATCCCACACTCAAGCGTGCCCGGCAACGCACCTGTTCTC
>JAUIGA010000247.1 GCA_030430125.1 Chloroflexia bacterium
TTTGCGCGCGGCACGGGGTCGCTGCTGTACGAGGCGAATTGGACAGTACCGCCGTCCTGCGCGAGCGCGGCCAGTTCGGTGGCGCTGAACAATCCGGCGAGCGCGGGAATCGACACACCGAGCGCGGCGCCGCGGCGCGCCAGATCCCGGCGTGTATGAAGCGACTGCAACGGTCCTGAAGTCATGCGTGACATGCGTTCCTCCTGAGGCACTGTGCGTCGATCCGTACCGGTGCAAGCGCTCCCACAGGCGCCAGAGCCAAGCCTGTCGTTGGCAGGGGCAGGAGCCTGGCGAGCGTATTCGGCTTGCGTACGTGCGCCAAGTGTGCCCGTTGGTGTTCGAGTCGTCAACCGGCGTCGCGCGGCAATTCCGTCAGCCTCCAAGGGGTCCGACGGTCAGCGCCTCGTGCGCGCCGGTGCTCGCCACCGTTCGCGCCTGCGTGCTGCCGGCGACCGCGTGGACCGTGTCGCCGATGGACACCGCGGCGACCCCGTGACGCGCGGTTGGCATCGGCGGCAGTGCCCTCCAGGTTCCGCTCGCCACGTCGAACACCTCGACCGTGTCGAAGGTGGTGGTGCCTCGCTCACCGCCGAGCGTGACCACCTGTCCGTTTGCAAATGTGGCGGCGAATCCGCCCCGTGGGGTCGGCAGCGGCGGGAGGACAGTCCAGGTGTTCGTTTCACGATCATAGACCTCGGCCGCGGCGGCGAACTGGTCTCCCTCATCGCCATTTGCTCGGCCGCCGATGGCATACACCCGGCCATCACCCGCCGCGACGGCCATGTGCTCCCGCGGCGTCGCCAATGGCGCAATCGGCTCCCAGCTGTCTGTGGTCGGGTCATAGACCTCAACGACGCCGGTCACCGGCCCACCCAGGCGTTCGAGCGCACCGCCGACCGCGTACAACCTGCCGTCTACAGCGGCAAGCCCGAGCGCGCCTCGTGGCGTCGGCAACGGCGCACGTGCCGCCCACGTGTCGGTTGCCGGATCGTACGCCCACACGGCGTCGGTCGCGCCGGATTCGGCGTAGCCACCCGCGACATAGAGAACTCCATCCAGCGCCGCGACACCGGGGTGATGGACCCCCAGGGGGATATCTGCGCCGACGGCCCATGTGCCGCTGGCAATGTCGTAGCAATCGAGGTAGGAGGGACCGTCGAACCCTCCAGCGACGAGGATCACGCCGTCGATCGCCGCCGCGCCGAGCTCCGATCGCGCGCGAGGCATCTCGGGCAGGTCGAGCCATGCTCCGTCGGTCGGCTCGGGACTGGCACCGGCATCAGACAACGGGCCCACGCAGGGAACCTCGCGCTGCGCCGCAAGGGGGGAGATGACCGCCGGCACCAGTGCCAGCATCAGGCAGGAGACAACAAGGGCGAATCGGGGTCGAGCAGCCATGATCCAGCTCCTTCCGGAACGATACGGTGTGCTGCCCGCAGGATACCTGCCAGTGGCTTGCCCTTGCGCTACCGGGCAACGGTGGCGGGCGAAGCAGCCAATGCAGGTGCCAAGGGCCATTGATCGAGCTGACGGCAGGTAGCTTCATAGCCCGCGTCGATGATCTGCTGGTACGCCGCGAAATCCAGCGTGCCGAACTGCCCAACCGGCGGATACACAGCCAGATCCGCCAACGCCATACTCGCATCGAGATGGTACGCGCCACTGAGCGACGACGCGCGCAGGATCGTCGCCGCGAAACTCGGTGGCGTCGAGCCGGACTCCCATGGCGCGACCCGGCGACGGAGCATGTCCCACCCCGACACCACCGGCCCGGTGCCGACGTCGCCGTCCAGCTCTCCGTCCTGGCTGACACTGACCGCCACGATCGCGCCGCTGCCATGAATCGATCGCATCAGGTCGGTAGGTATGTTGTTGAGGTAGGAGCCATCGATCAGGAGCTGATCTCCATCCGACACTGGCGGGAGGAACCCGGGCAGGGAGATACTCGCGCGGACGCCCTTCCACGCAGCCCCCCGGCGGTGCACCACGGGCCGCGCGTGCGACAGGCTGCCCGAAACGCAGAAGAATCCACGCCAGAGATCTTCGATACACACGTCACCGAAGACGGTTTGCAGCATCGACGTGATCTTGTTGCCCGCGACGATGGAGACAATCGGCAGGGTGTAATCGAACAACCGGCGAGGTGAGCTCCACACCCGCGCCTGCTCCTGAATCTCGCGCCAGTCCAGACCGGCGATGGATGCCCCACCGATCAGCGCGCCCATGCTCGTCCCGCCAACCGCGTCGATCGGTATGCCTGCCTCTTCCAGGGCGCGGATTGCGCCGACGTGCGCCCAGCCGCGCGCGCCACCGCCCCCCAGCACCAGATCGACGCTGGTTCCGGACAGACGGCGAACCAACCGCGCCATGCTGGATGCGTCATCCTGGCGGAGGTGATGGTGCAGCCGGACGCCCCACGCATCCAGCCATGCGCCGGTGCCTCTGGGCCGTGTCGTGCCGCTCGGATGCAACACGATCAGGTCGACAGGCGCGCGCTCGGCGAGCCGCTCGACCTCGTCCATGAGCCGCGCGCCGTGGGTCGGCGGCGCTCCCTGACCGACGAGCAGCACCTGGTCGGCCTGGCGCAGGCAGCGCCGGGTCCAGTTCGACGGCTCGGGGTCCGCCTGGTAGAACACGTAGCGGTGGCGAAGCTCCGTCTCGTTGAGCGCAGCTGCCAGTCGTTCCGACCCATCGTGGTGCTCCAACATGGAATCGACCGCGTGCCCAAACAGCGCCGGGAGGTGATCCCGATCGAGCAGGAGGGTGGAACCGAGCGATTCGAAGGTGGCGGTCAGGTCGCGAGCAATCTCGGCGATCGGCACATCACGTCCCACAGGCAGCAGGGCGAAAGTCGTGACCGACTCCGGGACCGGCCGAGGTTGAAACGCTTCACGCAGCCGGTCGACCACATCGCGGTTGGTGCGTGTCAATTCCCGCGGGTAGGCTGACGCCAGCCGCTCGAACGCGACGCGGGAAATGCGGGCCAAACGCGCATCCCGAACGGCCGTGACCGTGGTATCGCGAACCCGTCCGGTGAGCATGTCAAGCTCGCCGATCGTGCCGCCACGGCGTACCTCCCCGCGCTGGCGGCGCTGCCCGCTCTCCTCAATCTCATCGACCCGCAAACGCCCCGAGACCACGACATACATGCGATCGCCAGGATCGCCGGGTTTGAACAGCGTCATCCCTTTTGGCACGTCGATCCAGGTTGCCTCCGCGACGATGTCCGTCCGGAGCGATGCCATGGTGTCCACCTGGTCGGTCTCGACGATCGCCTGCGCCAGGATGGCTGGACCGGTCACCTGTGCTGCTTGCTGCAGGTACGCCAACTCGGTGTCGCGCAGCCGCTTGCGCTCCATACATGCGCCGATGCGCGCCCGCAGCAGCACGGCATTGATCGGCTTGGCCAGATAGTCGTCTGCACCCATTTCAATGCAACGCACCGCCGCGTCGACCTCATCCAGCGCCGAAAGCATGATGACCGGCAGCTCCCGGAGGGCCGCATCCGACTTGAGGCGGGCCAGCACCTCGAATCCGTCGATGTCCGGCATCATCACGTCGAGCAGCAGGACATCGTATTGGCGTTTGGTCAGGCTCGCCAACGCTTCACGACCGCCGGGGACGGTCTCGACCGTATGTCCCAATCGCTGCAGGCGGCGCGAGAGCATGTCCCGGTTGTGCTGGTCGTCGTCCACTACGAGGATGACACCTGGATCGTCCACAGCCCCGGCTGACTCCGTGGCGTGGATCGATGCAACCGAGTCACCGGTATCGACCGGCAGGACAGAGATCCGGGTGCCATCGAACTCGGCGAGCTGCCTCGCTGCCCGGCGAATGACGCCGAGATCGGCGGTTGCGTCGGCGGCGCCGATCCGCTCCGATTCGGTTGCGAGCACATCGCAGGCATCGTCGATGCTGGCGGACAGCGTGCGAATGCTCGCGAGGGCCTCCGCAGGGTCGGCGCCATCGCGCAGCGCCTCGACCAGGGCAGCAACCGGTATCAGCAACTCCTGGCCAACTTCATGAATTCGCCGCAGGTGCGAATCCCACGGTTCGCCCAGGTCGGCCATATCCTCGATCAGCAATTCGGCGTAGCCAAGCAGATGGTTGAGTGGGGTGCGCAACTCGTGCCGGAGCTGTCGCAACGGGTCGGTCGCGACAGGCTCGTCGCACGTTGACGGCTCCGGCGGCATCGTCATGATGAGGACGTTGCCAGCAACGTGGCCATCTTGTCCAGCAATCGCGGCAACTCGATCGGCTTGGTGTCGTAGTCATCGCAGCCCGACTCCAGGGCCCGCTCCCGGTCCCCCTCCATTGCGTGGGCGGTGAGGGCGATGATGGGAATGGAGTTGGTGGATGGATTCGCCTTCAACCGCCGGGCCACCTCCCATCCATCCAGTCCCGGAAGACTCATGTCGAGCAGCACCAGGTCAGGCCGAACGTCCGTGACCTGGCGCAGACCGCCGGGACCATCCTCGGCGATCTCAATCTCGAACCCTCGCCGCGCCAGGCGTCGGGAGAGCATGTCCCTGTTCATTTCGTTGTCTTCAACCAGCAGGATATTCGACACGCATGTCTCCTGTCGTCATATGATCGTCCGTCGGGATTGCCTCAGCGGTCGGCGGCGCATGAAGCAGGCTGCGCACGCTGGCCAGCAGCTGCCGCCGCCCGGCTGGACCCTTCTGGATGACGGTCACGGTCTCACGTGTGAGCTTGCGCCGGTCGTCCTGATCGAGGTCCTTCACGGTCAGGATCACAATCGGGATCGAGCGCCAGTCTGGCCGGCGGTCCAGGTGCGACACCAGCTCGAACCCATCCATCTCGGGCATGAGGAGATCGAGCACGATCACGTCCGGTCTCTCCGCCGCGATGCGTTCCAGTGCCTCCCGGCCGTTCGCCGCCTCGCGAACCGACAGTCCTTCATCTTCGAGCACGCGCCGGACCAGCGCACGGTTGGCCAGGTCGTCCTCAACGACCAGCGCGGTGCAGGCAACCGAGGACTGGGAAAGC
>JAUIGA010000248.1 GCA_030430125.1 Chloroflexia bacterium
ACCACACCCTCGTCGACGAGCCGGAGCAGGACCGTCGAGACATACGAAATCGCCACCGCGCCGTTGCGGACGTGCATGTCCGTCGTCGCCGGCACCCCGGTGAGGGATTCGCCCAGGGCCTGCGTGATGACGTCCTTGCCGTCCACCGTGCAGCGCACCAGCACGGCACGCAGGTCCATCTCCGCCTTCGCCTCCTCGGCAATGGAAATGATCGTCGCCGCAGGGTCGGTGACCGGGGTCGCCACCGGTGTCGCGGGTTGCCGGCTCGCGCCATGGGCCCCCAGGCCCACGCCCAGGGACAGACCAAGACCGAGACCGCCTCCGAGGAAGATTCGGCGATTCGACCGAAACGTCGTCATTGCACCTGCTCCGTCACGCGTTCCAGCGTTCCCATACCCTTGGTGTCAAGCGCCTCTATGGTGACACGCTCGGCGATACCATCCGGACCGATGGTGAAAGTCACGCCGGAGGTGAAGTTCTGGTTCTCGCCGATCGGCAGGTAGGTGAACGTGTCCCGGTTCCAGTGATCGAGCGGGTAGGAGTCCGGTCGCGGCCCCTGGCTCAGCATGAGGCGATCACCGTCCTGCACGATGTCGACCGGACCGACGTACTCGTTGGTGTAGGTGCCGGTGTAGGAGTCCAACGATTGCGGCGGGAGCGCCTCCGAGGGGGGCACGGTGTAGTCGACGGCGCCGTATTGCGGCGCGGTTATCTCGGCGAAGATCGGCCCGAGCGCGGCGACGTAGTCGAACTGAACCGAGCCGGTGCGAACAATGTCGATGAAGCTGAACGTCATGGCCTCGGCCACGCCGATCGGCATGCCGTTCGTAAGGGCGACGATGCCAAGCTCGTCGTTCGGCAGCATCGTGACAGCGGTTCCGGTACCGAGTCCGAATGCACCGGAGTGGCTGAGCCGCACGGTACCGTCATTATCATAGCCAACGTTCCAGCCGAGACCGTAGAGGCTGGCATGGTCGACGGCGGGATCTGCCGGCGGTTCGCTGATCATCTGAGGCCGGTGTGTTTCACCCAGCGGGCCAGCGGGCACGATCTCGGTGCCATCGACGGTGCCGCCACCGAGCTGAAGCCGGAGCCACTGGGCCATGTCGTTGGCGGTAGAGCTGACGCCACCAGCGGGTGACTGGGGATCGGGGTTGCGGACGTACTTCGGCAGCCATACGTCTCCCTCGCGAACATGGGTCAACGCCCGGTTGTCCGCAGCCGTGTAGTCGTCGAACCGGGAGCTTGTGCGGCTCATGCCAAGAGGCCGGTAGAGCCGGGCGTCGCAGGCATCCTCCCAGGTCATACCGTCGGCGGCGCTTGCGGAGACGGCAGCGGCAGTGAGACCGAAGTTGGTGTAGGCGTAGGCGCCACGCAAGGTGGCGGCAAGCGGCAGGTACCGCAGCCGGTGGAGAATCTCGTCGCGGTCGTAGCCGATGTCCTCCAGCACGTCGCCAGCGTGGCCGGGAAGGCCGCTTCGGTGGGAGAACATGTCGCGCAGCGTGACGTTGGCAGTGGTGTAGGGGTCGTGCAGCCTGAACCAGGGCAGGTGCTCCACGACGGGGGTGTCCCAGGTAACGAGCCCATCACCGACAATCGAAGCGACGACGGTTGAGGCGAAGGGTTTGGATAGTGAGGCGATCTGGAACACCGTGTCGGCGTCGACGGGGTCGCCGGACTCGGTGCTGGCGACCCCGTAACCACGTGTTGCGAGAACCTCGTCCCGGTACACCACGGCGATCGAGAGTCCCGGCACGCCGGTGGCGTCGAGCGCGTCGGTGGCGATGCCATCCAGGGCGTCGACCGCCCGCGCGACGCCTTCCGGTGTGATGGAGTCGGGAGGCGGTGCTGGTGTCGCGGAGTCCTGCGCATGAGCAAGGACGTTGAGAGAGGTGAATGCGGCGAAACCGGCCAGCCCGCCCTGCACGGCGGAGCGCCGGCTGAGGCGCAGTGTCGTAGACATGAGACATCCACTTTCGTTGTGTGTCGTCGTGTCGGGTTCCTGAATCCGTTGCCTCCATCGTAGGGGAGGAAGCGGACTTTGTGAACCGCCGTTGCTTCCCAACCCGCACAATGCCTCATGGAAGCGCTGGGCGGGTAGCAGACCCTGAACAGGCGATTCCAGCGTCAGGTGACGACGACGATCCCGGTCATGGATGGGTGAAACGCGCAGAAGTATGCAAATCGACCGGCGGCGGCAAACGTGATGCTGCTACTGGCGCCGGGATCGAGCAAACCCGTATCGAACGATCCGTCCTCGGCGGTCGCGGTGTGCGGGACGCTGTCGTCGTTGGTCCAGGTCACGGTGTTGCCCGCGGCGATCGACAGCTCGGCCGTGGCAAATGCGAAATCGCGGATCGCCACGTCCAGCGTCGCCCCGCCGGAAGCGGGGGTCGCCTCGCCCGGCGTCGCCGCGGGGGAGGCGACCGCTCCCCGAACCTCGACCACCCCCGTCATGATCGGGTGAATCTGGCAGGCGAAGGGGTAGGTACCCGGCTGGTCGAAGATGACCGTTGCCTGTTGTCCGGGTTGCATGATGCCGGTGTCGAAGCCTGCGCCGGTGGCCGTGTGCGGGTCGTCATCGAGATTGACGAAGGTGACCGGCTGGCCGGGGTCGACCGCGATCGTGCCGGGCTGGAAGCCGTCGGCGTCGTCATCGACGATGCGAACCTCCAGCGATCCCGGCGGGACGGTCCCCAGCGGCGCGACGTCGCCCTCGTCATCGTCGTCACGGTTGCCCCGGTCCTCGGCGTTCCCCGGCCCGCTGTTGTCGTGGTCGTCGTGATCTTCACCGCTGCCGGAGCCACTGCTGTCGTCGTCGTGGTCATCGTCGTGGGCAAGCGCGATCGCGGCAGGGATCGCCAACACGGTGGCACCACCGGCGAGACCTACCAGCAGGCGCCGGCGATCGAGACGGCGTCGTTGGTCGTTGGGATCGAAATTGGACATGACGGTGCGCTCCTGGGCCAGCGAGGCGTGTCATCTTCGCGTCGCCGGGCATTGGCTGGTCTCAACCGAGTTTCGCGATCACCTCGTCCGCGACCCTTGTGGCAATGCCGTCCGGGTAGGGTGGAGACAGGTAGAGGACAACGTGTGTCGCGCCGGCGTCGATGTAGGGTTTGATCGCTTCGACGGTGCCGGCAAGATCGTCCGCATGTGTCGGATGCTGGATAGAGCGGGTGATCTCCTCCGGATTCCTGCCGATCTCGGCGCAGTGGTTGCGCAGCACGCCGACCTTGTGGGTGAACTCCTCGACCGACGCACCGGTGGAGTTCCAGATGTCGGCGTGTTTCGCCACCACGCGCAGGGTGAGCTGCTCGCCACCCCCGCCGATCACGAACGGCGGGTACGGCGTCTGCACCGGCTTCGGCTCGCTGCGGGCGTCCTTCAGCTGGTAGTAGCGTCCGTCGAAATCGACCGTCGATTCGGTGAACAGGCGCTTGACGATCTCGCAGGCCTCGTCCAGACGACGGATGCGCTCGCCCGGCTTGTACAGCGGGATGCCCATGCTCTCGTGCTCGTAGACGTTCCAGCCGGCGCCGATACCGAAGTCGAGTCGCCCGTTGGAGATGACGTCGACGGTGGCGGCAATCTTCGCCAGCACCGCCGGGTGACGGTAGGTGTTGCCAGTCACCATCAGGCCGAGCCGCAGCCGCTCGGTGACCGCGGCGAAGGCGGCAAGGACGGTCCACCCTTCGAGACAGGGTCCGTCGAGATCGCCCCGGATCGGGGCGAAGTGGTCGAACAGCCAGGCGTGCTCGATGGTCTCGATTGTTTCGGCCTCCCGCCAGACCTTCAGCATCTCGTTGTAGGTCGTGTGTTGCGGTACGGTCTTGATCCCGAAGCTCAGCATGTGCCGCCTTCCTCCAGTGCCCGGATGCCGCCCTGCGGGCGTGACATACCTGATCTACCGATGGCGTCAGGCTAGCACGCTCCCACGTCGCGGCAAATACTGCCCCATCGTTGCCGGGTCCCCGATCGTTCGACTACGAGAATCGATTACGTTTGGCAGGCGTTAGCGTGCCATCGTCTCCGAACAGCAGTCAGGGTCCGATGAACGGTATCTCTGGCACTTCACCTGTGAAACGCGGCATGTCAACCGGCAACTGGCGAAGGGGTTCCCTGCGCTTCGAGTGGGGCGGGTTCGACGGCGCCGGTGTCCCGCATGCCATAGGTGCCCAGGACGACGTTCAACGGCGGCCCACCCGCGATCCACTCGGCGTTGGGTCGAGCTTCCATGAAGTACGTCTCCGAGGAGTCCTCCGACGATGGGCCGAGCAGGGGAGTTGCCCGGATCCAGCGTCCATCGGACGACGGGATGAACCACCAGCCGTAGGGAGCATCGGCGGGCGCATCGATGGTCCAGCTTTCGCCGGTACTGGCGTCCAGCACCATCGCCGCCATCGGCGCAGGCGGTCCGGATCCGTCCGCTGCCGGCAGGTACATGACCGCCAGGTCGCCCCCACGGGCAAGCAGGGCTGGATACGCCCCGGTGAGCTGTACCGGATGGATTTCGATCGGATCGCTCTCGACCAGCATGTCGCCAGACACCGGGTCGACGAGCTGGATCGTTGCCGGGACATCGGACAGCCCTCCTGACGGGGCAACGCTGACGATGTTGGCGATGTGGGCGCGACCACCCACGAATTGCAGTTGCTGCCGCACGCTCGCGACGTACTGGAACTCATGTTCGACCCCTGCGCTCGCGAGGTTGATCACCGACGCGCCACCGCCGGCATCCACCAGGACCACATCCGGGTCGAGCGTAGGGTACAGACCGGTCTGCAATCCGAAGTCGCCGTCGACTTGCCTGCGCTCCACACCCGCGGACCAGGTGACGATCTCGATGGTATCGCCGACCGACAGCACCAGGCTCGGCTCGCGGCCCGCGAGCAGGCCGATGTAGTCACCGGCCGCCGGATCGTATGGAACCTCGGCGACCACCGTGCCGTCCTGGGTCTGCTCGACGCGTGCGACCGCCTGACCGTCG
>JAUIGA010000249.1 GCA_030430125.1 Chloroflexia bacterium
CCGCGACGAGGCCAACCCGAGCGGCAACGGGCACATGGGCTACGAGGCGATGGCCGATGCCCCGACGGCAACCCCGAAGAGCAGGAATACGGCCCCGGAAAACCGGCCGCAGTAGAGGTTGGCCTGGGGGTGGCGACCGAGCCACGACGCCACACTGCCGCTGGCCACGGCCTAGGTGACTTCGGCCAGCATCTCAACAACCAGGAAGAGCAGGCCCAGTACCAGGAGCTGGATCGCGGTGCCGCCGATCTCCGGATCGACGAATTGGGGCATCAGCGCCAGCAGGAAGAGGATGATACCCGGGTTGAAGAGCTGGATCGCCAGTCCCCGCCCCCAGATCGTCTGCAGGGGTGTCGGTTGCGCGCCGGGTATCATGCACGGCGGCACGTTTCGCCCCCCAAGCTTCTTGAAGCCAAGCACGATGAGATAGCCGGCGCCGGCGAAGCGGACGAAATCGAATGCCACCGGCGACGACGCGATCACCGCGCCGAGCCCGAGTGCGATCAGCAGGACATGCACCAGCGTTTCGGTGTCGACGCCAAACACCGCGGCGAGTCCTGCACTTCGTCCCTGGCGGATGCCTTGCGCAATGATGTAGAGCACGGCCGGACCGGCATAGTCACGCAGATGATCGCCGGCACGGCAAAGGCCAACATGGTCGGGATGGTTGGCATGCGGATCACCAGGTGGTTCGCAGAACGAGTATGAATGGGGTCAACACCATTATGGTAGCAGAAAGGTGTCGTGGGTACCTGCGTGACTACTGCCGTGCGGCCAGCACGCGAAACTGCCGCGTCGCCGCGACGACCTCGACCTGTCCGAATCGTTCCCGCATGAGGCGGTCGTAGGGCAGGAAGGTGTTTGCAACGATGATGAGGTGGCCGCCCGGTTGCAGGTGCTCTCCTGCCTCGGCGATCAGCCGTTGCGGCATGTCGTAATCGACCAGCTTGCCCTGATGGAACGGCGGGTTGCTGGCGATCAGGTCGAATTTCCGGTCGGCGACGCCGCTGTAGACATCGCCGGGAACCACGTCGACCGGTACCCCGGCCAGGTGCGCGTTCTGCCGCGCGGCGGCAACGGCCAGCAGGTTGACATCGGACAAGGTCACCGACGCCGCGCCGCGACGGCCGGCGACGACCCCGATCACCCCGGCGCCGCAGCCAACATCGAGCACCCTGGCACCCGGCGGCACTTCCAGGTTGTCCAGCAGGAGCCGCGTACCGGCGTCCAGCCGCTCGGCGGAGAAGACTCCTGGCAGCGTATCGAACGCCAGCTCGTCACCACCCTCCTCGACCGTGAAGCTGGACCACGTTTCCGGCGCGATGCCTGGTTGTCGTGCCCATGCCGGTGGCTCCGCAAGCACCGGCGGGATTGCGATGTGCGCCACCCTGTTTCGGCGGCGATAGTCCTCGACCACTGGAGGTGCGATCGCGTCGCGTGCATCGGCGATCGCGCTGCGGATGCCGGCGTCGTTGGCTCCGGCCACGAGCAGCACGCCATGCGGGCGCGCCACCTTTCGGGCCAGCGCGATCCAGCGCCGGGCGAGATCGCGATCGCCGGTCGCCTCCAGTACGACGACATCAATCGATCCGTCCGGACACGGCGGCTCGGCGATGTTGTTGTGGGCGACAATGTTGCTCGTTGGCGTCGAGCGCTGCCGGGCATCGACCGGCAGCCAGTGGATCGTCGCCTGCGGGTGGAGCATCGCAAGCTCTTCGGCGAACGCCGCAGAGCCGCCGGGAACAAGGATGGACTGCACGTCATCGAGATCGGCGGCAAGGTCTGCCAGCAGGTCCTGGGCGGGAGTCAGCGTGTCATCCTGCATGCGTTGCTCCTGTGCGTGGGGAACATGGCTTTCTCGCGATGACGCACGCGATCGGGACCGCCTCGATCCTGGTGATTTCGGTGCGGACAGTCGTGAATCCGTTCGTTTCCAGGCTCCTTCTGAATTGCGCCACCAGCGCGTCGATGCCGTCCGCGGTGGGTGGCTGGAAGAAGCAGTAGAACCGGCCGCCTACCTTGAGGCAGCTTCGCACCGTGGCGACACCGCGATGATCGAGATCGGCGAACAGGCGGACGTTGATCGCAAACGCGGTGTCGAAGGTTCGTCCGTTCGGCTGCCAGGATTCGAGTGACGCCTGCTCGAATGCCGCTCGTCCCGCCTCGACATGCACGCGGTTGCGGCGGTGTGCCGCCTCGGTCATCTTTGCGGACCGGTCGATACCGAGGAAGTGCCCGGTGGTCAGGCGCTCGGCGACCAGCGTCGCGGCGACCCCGTGCCCGCCACCGATCTCCAGCACCCGGTCGCCCGGCTGGATATCCATCGTCTCGATTGCCCAGCGAATCCTTGGCGCGATCCGGTCCGTCATTGGTGTCTCCATGATGCGGCGCGACCTCCCGATCCGATCGGGAGGGTCGTGGCGATGTCGCCTGGCTGGATGGTACCCGACGCGCAGTGCGTGGGGGATGGTCATGGACCTGCGCCCTGGTCGATGCGAGTCCCGAACGCGTGAAGGTCAGGTGGTGACGCTTGGGATATCCTAAGCGAATGGTGATATCGAATCGTCTGTGCCTGTCGATCGAGCCTGCAGGGTGGTGCCATGGCATTCGAACCGGAGCCGTTCCAGATCGTGTCCGCGCCGGCGGAGATCAAGGCGTTCGCCGATCCCCTGCGCAACCGGATCATGCACATCCTCGCGGACCGGGCGGCGACCAACCAGCAGCTTGCCGCCGCGCTGGGAGAGTCCCAGGCGAAAGTGCTGCACCACGTCCGTGTCCTGCTCGACGCCGGACTGATCCACCTCGTCGACCAGCGCATCAGGGGCGGCAACGTCGAGAAGTACTACCGCGCCACCGCCCGTCTCTACGGCTTCCGGCCCGAGCCGGCGGACTTCGAATCCCTGTCCGGCGCCGTCTTCGAATCGATCACGCAGGAGCTCGTCGCCAGCCTGCGGCTGTGGCCCGATCAGCCGGTCGAGTGGGAAGGACGCCGGGCGCGCATCGCGCCGGAGCGGTTGCGGGAGTTCAATGTGCGGCTCACGGCGCTGATCTCCGAGTACTGGGGCGGTCCCGATTCGCCCAAGCGGGACGATTCTGACGCCGACCTGATGGCATTCGCCGCGTTGACCTACCGCTTCCCCGGCGAGGATGCGACGTGACACGCACCCGCACGCCGGTCTACGCGCTGCTCGCCGCCACTACCTTCTCGTTCGTCGCCGAGGCGGTGGCGATGGTCGCGATCCCGTGGTTCGTGCTCGAGCTCACCGGCAGTTATGCCCGGATGGGCCTGATTGGCTTCTTCACCTTCCTGCCCCGCGTGATCGCGGTCTTTCTTGGTGGGCAGGTGGTAGACCGTATCGGGTTTCGTACATCGAGCGTGGTGTCGGATGTCCTGAGCGGACTGTCGGTCATGGGTATCCCGATCCTCTACGCGACCGGCAATCTCTCCTTCACCTGGCTGGTCGTGCTTGTGATCCTCGGAGCGTTTTTCGACGGGCCAGGCGCGACCGCCAAGGAGGCAATGGTGCCCGAGCTGGCCGCCGAAGCCCGAATAGACCTTGACCGCGTCAACGCGTTCTTCCAGGGTTCGCACCGCCTGTCGATGTTGATCGGCCCAATCGTCGCAGGGTTCCTGGTTGTGCTGATCGGAGCCAGCAACGTGCTGTGGGTCAATGCCGTGGTGTTCGGGCTATCCGCACTGCTCACTGTCGTCCTCGTCCCGCGAGTCGCCGTGTCGTCCCGTTTGACCGAGGAGCCGGCCACATTCTGGTCGAACACGGTATTCGGGTTGCGATTCATCCGCCAGCAGCGGTTGCTGCTCTGGCTGGCGGTGCTGATCTGCGTGATGAATTTCCTCGACGCGCCACTGGCGACGGTACAGCTGCCGGCGCTGGTGCGCGAACACTATGGCGGCGCCGATCGGCTCGGATTCTTGTTGAGCGCCTTCGGGCTCGGCGCGGTGGTTGGTACGGTGGTTTACAGCGCGATCGCGCCCCGCCTGCCGCGCCGCCGGATGTTCATCTCTGGCTTCTTTGTCATGGGGTTGATGAGTCTCCTCGTGTCGGCCGCCCCGCCGTTTGCGGCCGTGGTCGCGGCGTTCGTCGTCGCGGGATTCGCATCAGCGCCCGTGAACCCGATCATGATGTCGATCCGGCAGGAGCGCGTGCCGATCCAGTACCGCGCTCGGGTGTTCGGCACGACTCGGGCGATCGCGTTCGCGGCGATCCCGCTCGGTCAGCTCGCCGGCGGGTACATGATCGAGTGGATGGGCGTGCAACCGTTCATCGCGCTGGTTGCCGGGATCTACCTCGCGGTCACGGCAACCTTCCTGATCACCCCGGTGCTGCGCGAGATGGACGTGAAGCCGGCGCGGGCCCCGGTTGCGGCGAACGGGCGGCGAGTTGACACCGGTCAGCCCCGGCGCGACGATCCGACATCAGTGACCGCATCAATGGAGGAACCAGGAACGTGACAGGAACCATCCGCCCGCCGAACATCCTCTACCTGCATTCGCACGATACCGGGCGCTACATCGAGCCCTATGGCTTCGGGCTTCGCTCCCCTCACCTGCAGCGGCTGGCGGAGGGAGGCGTCACCTTCCGGCGCGCGTTCTGTGCCGCGCCAACGTGCTCGCCCAGCCGCGCCGCCCTGCTGACCGGACAGACGGCGCACCAGGCAGGCATGATCGGCCTCGCGCACCGCGGCTTCCGGCTCAACGATCCCCGGCAGCACCTAGCCACGACGCTCCGAGACGCCGGCTACGAGACGGTGCTCGCCGGCGTGCAGCATCTCACCAGCGACGACCCGCGCGAGCTCGGATACACCACGGTCCACCCGAAGGCGCACGAGCGAACCGGGGCGACGGTCGCGGCGGCGGTGGCGACGATACGTGAGGCGGCAGCCAACCGCGGTCAACCGTTCTTCCTCGATGCCGGCTTCTTCGAGACGCACCGGCCCTTTCCGAAGGCCCCGGAGAGGGCGGACC
>JAUIGA010000250.1 GCA_030430125.1 Chloroflexia bacterium
CCGGTGATCGACAGCGTCGGCCCCGGTACATAGGCGATGCGATTCTCGCCGTGCGTCTCGACGGTAATCAGGGCGACGCCGGAGGTCTTGCCGTCATTCCGGGTCACCCCGTCGAGATCGATACCCTCTCGTTCGAGCTCTTGCCGCCGGTCTGCGCCAAAGGCGTCATCGCCCACAGCGCCGACCAGCGCGACGGTCGCCCCAGATCGAAGAGCCGCAACCGCCTGGTTTGCCGCCTTCCCGCCACCGTACACCGCGAAATCGAGGCCGGTCACGGTCTCCCCGGCCTCCGGCGCGCGATCGACGACAGCAACGAGATCTGTGTTGATTGCCCCTGCCACGACAACATCACACTGGCGATGATTCGTCATCCGCACACTCACCCCACATTGCCCGGCGCGGCACGTTCCACGCTCGCCAGGCTGCGTCTATCGTCCCAGCCGGAGCATTCGTCGCATCACTATCCGGCGCAGGTGCCGAAGACCCGCTGCTGCCTGCTGCAGTCGCGATCGATCGGGACGCATGCCACCATACCGATGATCTTCATACAGATCGACGATACGGACCGCATCCTCTTCCATCTCCGGGTACCGACGACCGAACTGTTGCGCGTACTCCCGTGGTGTCTCGGCCCCCCTGTCGGCCACCCCACCGGCGCGTCCCCATCGCACGAGACCGCCGAAGAGCGCACCGGGCTCAAGCGACGGAGCGCGCACAAGGGCCCAAACAAACCAGCCAACCGCAAGTACACTGACCACAATCAGCCCGCCGATGACCATCGCCTGAATCGACACGTCGCTCGAGCCGTCGTCGGGAGTTTCGGGAACCGCTTCCGCGATCGGCGGCACATTCACCTGCGGCGTCGGTGTTGCGGCCTCTTCGGTCGGCGCTGGTGTCAGGCTCTCAGGGGATGGCGTCGGTGTCGGGCTGCTGGCCTGATCCGGCTCGGGCTCGGGAAGCTCGTCAAAGGCAGACGCGGGCTGCGACGCGGTCGGCTCGAATCGAATCCAGCCGTATCCGGGGAAATAGGCTTCGGTCCACGCGTGGGCATTCTCCTGTCTGTAGAGGTACCCGTTCCGCTCCTGATCGAAGTCGCCCGGGAAATACCCAACCACGGTTCTTGCCGGGACACCGAGCGCGCGCAGCATCACCGTCATGGCCGATGCGTAGTGCTCGCAGTAGCCGCGCAGCTGCTCGAACAGGACCCAATCGACGATATCCACATCCTCCGGCGGAATCCCCACCGAAAGATCGTACGAAATGTGCTGGCGAAGGAAGGCCTCCAGCGCCTTCGCCTGGTCGAACGGGTTGCTTGCGCCGGCGGTCACTTGCCCGGATAGCGCGACCGTTCGGTCAGTGACCGTATCGGGAAGCGCAAGGTACCGGCTCAGGACCCAGTCTGGATAGATGGTCGGAGCCGCCTTCAACTCGTCCTCGGTGGCGCTGGATACCAGCGATGTCACCACATAGCTGCTGCCATCCGTGCCGCGATCGGCGAGTTCAACCGCGACATTGTCGTCGTAGACGGGAACCTGCCCCGTCACGATCAATTCATCGACCTTGCCATCGGCGGCGACCGTCCACGCAACATCGATGAAACGCGACGCAAGCTGCCCACGCGCGGCTTGCAGCCGGTCTCGATCGACAGCGGAGGACGGATACAGGAGTCCCGAATCGCCTTCAACGGTGAGGTCGTCAGCCCGCAGGAGCATCGAAGCGACACCCACCACATCCCGAGGGATCGCGGCGGCGTCGAGATCGCGCAGGGAAAATCGTGCGCCGTCGAGTTGTTGCCAGAACATCCGTACCGACGCGCGTTCGTCGGTGGTGAGGTACTGACCGTTGCTGAACACCGTCTCACCCTGCGGACCGAGCGTCGTTACCTCCATCATGGCGGGAAACCGCTGGCCTTTCGACGCCGATGTCCACGGTATCTCCTGATCCGCGCGGAACGTCAGCTCCGGTGAATAGCGAATCCCGTCGAGACCCGACTCGTTGAATGTCTCGTCAACCGTCGATTCCCATCCACGACCCGTGTAGCGATCGTAGCTCTGCGCCGAGAGATACGGGGCGCCGCCGGCGGTGCGTACCAGTACCTCAGGTTGATCCGTGAGGTTCAAATCTCCTCCGATGCTGAACGCATCGTCGAACGCCGTATAGCGCGGGTAGTCGTTGATGCCGGGCACGGCCGCACCCGATCGACCAAGGTGTTCTTCAAGCCAGTTGGTCGTGGAATCCTGCGCGCGGAGGTAGGACTCGCTGGCCTGTTGTGCCATGGGAAGGAGCGTGTCCGTCGAGAAATCCTTCGGCGTCGCCAGTCCCAGGGAAACGATGAGCATGCCCGTCGCTGCTGCAATTGCCATCGAGCTCCAGCCACGTCCGCGACCGGTGCTGCGATGCGATGGGGAAACGGTTCGACGGAGGTAGGTCGTTCGGGCAAGCAACATGACGGCAAGCACGACATACAACTCAGGCAGGCGCGGGGGAACATCATAGCCACCGGCAATCGTCCCAAGAACGACCGCTCCGGGAATCAACAACGCGATGGATGTCCAGCCCTGGCGCACCAGCGCCCAGGCTGCAAGATACCCGCCCAGCCAGGTCACCATCTGCAGGAGCATGCCGATGAGCATGTCCTCGGTCTCCCGTTGGGGTCCAGTCCCGAGATACCACGCCCACAGGTCTGCCGCGACGACATCCAGGCGCTCACGGAAGGATGTCGCGGGTATGTCCTGCGCCATCCGCGTGGCAGCCAGGATCAACGACACACCAAACCCGGTGGCAATGGCGATCAGATGTGACAACGAATCGGGAGTGCGCAGCAGTCCAAGGGCAATGCCGAGAATGCCCGCCGCGATCGCCAAAGGCCACAACGCCACCGCGACATCGGCTGGCCGGTACGACTCCGCGGCGACACCCGCCAATCCCAGCACCATCAACAGCAGCAGGTTTTGCATGCTCGGTATGGAGCGAAGGCGGTGCATCACACGCGCACTCCGGTCGATCGACATTCCACCCTGGTCATGTCGCTGCCTGCCTCACCGTGTGGTTCCCATCGATTCCGGCACAGTCACCGCCCGGTGTCAGCCGAGTCACAGCGATGCCCGCAGATTCAATCTCGCGCCAGCCGTTTCCGTCCTGTGAATGTACGATTGTGTAGACAATGATCGGCACGCCCCGTTCCCGAAGATGCCTCACGGGGGCCACCAGGTCACCACCGCCACCGGTCGAGATGACTATCAAACCCGTGGCACGGGAAAAACGGCCAGCAAATCGCCCGAGCAGCGCGGCGGCATTGCCCTCCCCGTATGGTTCTACGACAGCGAGCATTTCCAGGATCTTCAAGCGTTGACGGTCGCCGGCATCGGCTTCAACGACCGCCGGGATAGCCCGGTTGACCATCAACCCGACATCCCGTCCCAACCCGAGCCACTCGAGTGCGAAGCTCGCCGCCAGCGAGACGGCATATTCGGTCGCCTCACGTCCAACATGTTCCCGGAACGGTGCCAGATCGAGGAGAATCCATTCGTCTGTCACCGGGTCTGGTTCGAGCTCCTTCACCAGCAGCGAGCCATGTCGCGCCGACGCGCGCCAGGCGATGTGGTTCCATGGGTCCCCGATCACGTATTGCCGGAGGCTCCGGATTACCGGTGAGCTGCTGGATCGACCGGGAGCAATCCGCATCCCGCCCCCGAGATCGCCGCCGGCGCGATGCCTGTCCGGCAACGACACTACCTTGGGATACACGATGAGCTCATGGCGCAGGTCGAGATCCCTGCGAGATCCGAAGAGTCCAAAGGGATCGCCTGACCGCAGCTCGAGCGGCCCGAGTCTGTACCGGCCGCGCCTGACCGCTTTCGTCCTGTTGGTCCAGACCGCCGCGGATCGCCTCCTGACCGCGATCGATCTCGATCGGGAGTGCCCGGGCAATGTCGACCGGTCGACCACCGAAATCCAGCCCTTGGGGAGGATTGACCGGTTCGCCACGCGAAACCGCTCCCGCACCTCATCACCGGCAAACACCCGGTCGGCATCCAGCGTACGAGCGACGCCGACCCCCACGAGAGACGCACGACTCCACAGATAGGCAATGACAAGGAGCGACAGACCGCTGTAGAAGACCCACTCGACCTCATCCCATCCGGCAATGGCCGATGCGACCAGTAATGCGGACAGGATCAACGCGAGCTTGAGCCCGTTCACCGCGGATCGCCCCGGAGCGCCGCGATCCTGGGGCGACGGCGCGACTCGTCCCGGCTGCCACCCGGGATGGGGATACCCCGCAGTGTCTCCTCAACGATATCCTTGCCGTCGACACCAGACAGCCGCGCCGACGGATGCAGCACGATGCGATGTCCGAGCGCCGGTTGTGCAAGTACCTTGATGTCGTCGGGCGTGACATATTCGCGCCCGCGCAGATAGGCCAAACCCCGGCACAGGTTGTACAACGCCAGCGAACCGCGCGGGCTTGCGCCGAGAAACACATCCTCGTGCGATCGGGTCGCCTCGACCAGCGACACGATGTATTCGCGCAGTTCCGCGGCGACAAAGGTCTCGCGCGCGGCGTGTACGCAACGCATCATGTCTGCCGGAGATGCAACCGCACCGATTCGAGAAAGTGGCTGCTCCCGGTGCTGCCGCTCCAGCAACGCAATCTCGTTGTCCCTGCCGGGGTACCCAAGCGAGAGTCGCAGCATGAACCGGTCGAGTTGGGCCTCGGGCAGTGGGAAGGTTCCCTCGAATTCGATCGGATTTTCGGTCGCCAGCACCGTGAACGGCTCGGGAAGGTGATAGGTCTCGCGGTCCACCGTCACCTGGCGCTCTTCCATGGCTTCAAGCAGCGCGGATTGTGTCTTTGGGGTCGCCCGGTTGATCTCGTCAGCCAGCACCAGGTTGGCGTGAACCGGACCCGGGCGAAAGGTAAAGGTCCCTTCCCGCTGGTCGTAGAAATCGACGCCAGTC
>JAUIGA010000251.1 GCA_030430125.1 Chloroflexia bacterium
CCGCGCCGAGCTGCCCTACAGCTCCTCCAATGGGTCGCTGTCGTCGAGCGAGATCGGCAGGTGACCGTTCTGCTGCGGGCAGGCATGACCCGTCGCATCCATTGGTTGGCCGCACATCGGGCAGAGTGGCCGTCCCGCCGCAACGATCATGGCGGCGTCGGTGCTTAGCTCGGCGCTCTGCCGGAGATTGAGCCGCAGCACCAGCGCCGCGGACTCATCGTCGTCCTGCTGCTGCAGGTCGAACGTGCTGATGACCACCAGGTTGTTGCTGACGTCATAGCCGAGCTCGATCCGGCCCACGCGGAACTGATTGTGCGTTTCCTGGTCAAAGTCGGTGCCAGTATCGGGATCGATGATCGTCACCTCGATCTCCGGCACCTGCTCCAGCAATTGCTCGATCGCCATGCCGAGCGCCTGGAGCTGCTGCTTCTCCATCCAGATGATGTGCGTCTCGTCGTTGATCACCGCCATCAACCGGAAGCGCCGCTGCCCCGGCTCGCCAAGCGCCTCAACGCGCAGGCGCTGCACCAGGTCGTCCGACGAAGATCCGGATTCAAACAGGTCATCAGCCATCGAGGTCATCCGCCTGCAGGTAGTTCGACATTTCGGGCAACAAAAGAAGCCGGCGCCTGGCTCGGGTCGCCGCAAGGATAGCACGCCATCTACCCCAACCTGCTACCATGGGTGACGTTACGTCCGTGATCCGGCGCGCCGTCGCCTCTCCCCCACCCCACTGCCCATGGTCGCCTTCCGCCCCTCCTACATGAATGTCAAGCCGGGCGACATCGCCCGCGACCGCTGGCGCGACTTCGACATCATCCTGTTCACCACCCTGCTCGTCCTGATGGGATTCGGCACGCTCGCGATCTGGAGCGCCGTCGGGCTGCCGCCGCTGCTGAGCAACAACAGCGGGACCTTCCAGGCCATCTTCGGCGGTGTCGGCATCGGGATCATGTTCGTCACCGCATCCATCGACTATCGCTTCCTCAACACGCTGGCCTGGCCCCTGTACGGCTTCGGCGTGCTGTCGCTGATCGCGGTGCAGATCTTCGGTGTGTCCCTGGGCGGAGCGCAAAACTGGTTCGACTTTGGCCTGTTCCTGGTACAGCCGTCGGAGTTCGCGAAGGTCACCACGCTCATTGCCCTGGCGTCGTTCATGGCGTCACGGGGCGACGAGATGAAATCGTTCGTCAACTTCATCATTTCCGGGCTGATCGTCGCACTGCCGGCAGGACTCGTGCTGATCGGACCGGATCTCGGCATGGCCATGGTCTATGTCGCGCTGTGGGCAAGCACGCTGCTCGTCGCCCGTACACGCTGGCTCTACATCTGGTTACTGGTGATCTCCCTCCCGCTCCTCGGGTGGATCGGGTGGGAATTCCTGCTGCAGGACTACCAGAAGACTCGATTCATCGTGTCGTACCGACCCGAGCTCGATCCGCTTGGCGACGGATTCCAGATACTCCAGGCGCGGATCAGCATCGGCGCCGGCGGACTCTGGGGAGAGGGCCTGGCCGGCGGCTCGCAGAGTCAGCTGAACCTGCTCACCGTCCGCGACTCCGACTTCATCTTCGCGCACGCCAGCGGCATGTTCGGTTTCGTCGGCATGCTGGGGCTCTTCCTCGCGCAGATTATCTTCCTCTGGCGGTGCCTGAAGGTCGCCGAGATCGCCCGGGATCATTTTGGGCAGGTTCTGGCGGTCGGCTTTACCGGCGTGATCTTCTTCCAGGCGTTCCTGAACATCGGCATGAACGTTGGACTCATGCCCGTTGCGGGCATCACCCTGCCATTCGTGAGCTACGGGGTGTCGTCGCTCGGCGCGAACCTGATCATGGTCGGTATCCTGCAGAGCATTCGCATGCACCATCGCAAGCTTGCGTTCGTTCGCCAGTAGCGCGATCCGCCAGCCTGTGCCCGGTGCATTCACCCTCACTCAACTGCGATATGGTATGGTCCAGCTCCGCTACGGTTCGTCGCCCGACGAACCCTCCACTCGACTGCGGGCCGAACGGACGATGGCGTAGGCCTGGTCACTGGCGGTCCCGGTGATCCTGGCCAGCTCCCGGGCCGCCCGGCTCGGTTTCATCCCCTCGGCAAGAAGGCGCTCCGCCAGAGACGCGGCATTGACGCTTTCCCCGCCACTCGCCTCCGCCGCATCCACCACAATGCTGCATTCGCCACGCACAGCAGCACCGGCGAAATAGCTCCGCAGCTCCGTAAGCGTGCCCGACCGCACCTCCTCGTGAAGCTTGGTGAGCTCGCGCCCCACAACGGCATGAACGTTGCCAAACCAGACCTCGAGATCGCCGAGCGTGTCCACCAACCGGTTCGGGCTTTCAAACACCACCAGCGGCACCTGCGCCAGGGCGGCACGTGCAAGTGCCGCGCGGCGCTCCTCGCCTGAACGCGGGAGGAATCCCTGAAACAGGAACGGTCCGTCGACCAACCCGGACACGCTGATCGCCGCCACCATGGACGACGCGCCGGGAATGGGCGACACGCGATGCCCCGCTTCCTGGACCGCGCGCACGATGACCGCTCCCGGATCCGACACGGCGGGCGTGCCGGCATCGGTCACCAGTGCGACGTCGCCGCTGGCCAGGGCGGAAATCAACCGGTCGGTCCGCTGCCGCTCGTTGTGCTGGTGATAGCTGATCGCGGGCGTTGAAATATCGAATCTCCGAAGGATCTTGGCCGTCTCTCGCGTGTCCTCGGCCGCGATCAAGCTCACGGACCGCAGGGTCTCAACGGCGCGAGGGGTGATATCGTCCAGGTTGCCGATTGGTGTCGCAACGACAAAGAGTGTACCCACGCCTGCCTCCGTTGAGCCATACTGTTCGTACAGGTATACTCAGGCAGCCTGATGCCTGCCCGCTCCACGACAGGAACAACCAGCCGAGGCTCCTGCCACCATGACCGATTCCCTCTTCAATGTCGACGAGTTCTCATCCGCGACCGGGTCTCCCGATTCGGCACCGGCCGCTGGCGTGCCGCAGGTCGTCTCGCGGTCGCTGTACCGCAAGTATCGTCCGCAGTCGTTCTCGCCGGACGAGCTGTACGGGCAGGATCACATCGTCCACACCCTCCGGAATGCCATCCGGCTCGACCGGATCGCACACGCATACCTCTTCTGCGGGCCGCGCGGCACCGGAAAGACGACCACCGCCCGCATTCTTGCCAAGGCGGTCAACTGCCTCGATCCCGACCCGGCAAACCGCCCGTGCAACACCTGCGACGCGTGCCGTGCGATCAACGCGAACGCCACGACGGATGTGATCGAGATCGATGCCGCATCCAATCGCGGCATCGACGACATCCGCGAACTGCGAGAGCGAGTCAAGTATGCGCCGACGATGCTGAAGTCGAAGTTCTACATCATCGACGAAGCGCACCAGATCACCGGCGCGGCGGCAAACGCGTTTCTCAAGACCCTCGAAGAACCTCCGGACCACACCCGATTCGTCCTTGCCACGACCGATCCCGAAGAGCTGCTGCAGACGATCGTGTCACGCTGCCAGCGGTTTGACTTTCGTCGCATTAATCTCGACGCCATGAGCACCTGCCTCCGCCAGGTCGCGCAGCGAGAGGGCATCGAGATTGACGACGAATCCGTCACGACCATCGCCCGGCATGCGACCGGCAGCCTCCGCGACGCCCTGGGTCTGCTCGACCAGGTATCGGTGTATCGCGAGAATGAGGACGACGCATCCGGTCCGGTCACCATTGAGCTCGTGCGCACCGTGCTTGGCGTCAGCCGCAATGACCGGGTCGAGGGGCTGATGCGCGCGATCGCCGACCAGGATCCTGGAGCCGGTCTGCGAACGATCAACGACGCCGTGGACGCTGGCGAGGACATTCGTCAACTTGGTCGCCAGCTTGTTGGCTACCTGCGCATCCTCATGCTCGAACGTGCGTCCGGTAGCCCGGACGCAGACGAGATTGCGCGCGAGCTCGCCGCCAGCTTCGACCTGCCACAGCTCGCCCGTATTGCGAGCCTGTTTGCGGACATCGACTACCGCACCCGACATGCGTCGATCGCGCAGCTGCCGCTGGAGCTGGCATTGATTCAGGCCTGTACCCCGGCCGATCGGGAGATCACGCCGGCAGCGCCGCCAGACGCGGCGCCGACCCAACCCACCGCGCAGGACACCCCGCCACCGCCACGGCGCCAGGGCGGACCCTCGTTGAAGGACCGGGTCCGCGGCGCGCACATGCCTCGTCAGGCCACCTCCTCGTCAGCAGCGCCTCAACCGCCTCCGGCGGCCTACGATGCCGCCACCACAGCGCCGACACCCGATCCCGTAGAGGAGGCGCCAGAAGGCGCACCGCCGGCCCGGACCATCGCGGAGTCCACGCCACAACCGGTTCGCGCCACATCGTCCGGCGGAGGAGATCTCGACCTGATCGTCGAACGGTGGGACAACATCCGGATGGATGTGAAGGCGCTCAATCGCCGCACCGAGGCGTTGCTGCAACAGGCAGACCCGCTGGCGGTGGACGGATCGCAGCTCACGCTTGTCGCCGCCTACCCCTTCCACCAGAAGCGACTGAACGACGACGACACGCGCAGGTTGATCGAGGACGTGATCGAGCGCCAGATAGGCAAGCGCATATCCGTCACCTGCGTGTCGCGGGACGAGGCGCGCGCCGCCCGCCCGGCAACCTCACCATCGCAATCTCCACCTGAGGTCGCACATCATGTCGCGTCGAAGCGCGAATCGTCTCCGCCGGCAAATTCATCCGGCAACCCGGGCGACGATGATATCGACCCGGACCCGGTCGATCTGCATCCTCCGCTCGCGACACCCGACGACACCGGATTGCAGGCATCGCCGGTCGACAGGAGCTCGCTCGAACAGGATGACGAGCGAATTCGCGCGGCCATGAACATTTTCGACGCCGAAATCGTGGAGGAGAACGAGTAGCGACTCGTCAACTCACCGCCC
>JAUIGA010000252.1 GCA_030430125.1 Chloroflexia bacterium
CATCAACATCTGGCGGCACGTCGGCTACACGGCGCTCCTGATCATCGCCGGCATGCAACGGATTCCGAAGGATCTCTACGACGCTGGCTCCCTCGACGGCGCTTCTGAGACCCGCATGTTCTTCAGTATCACCCTGCCGATGCTGCGGCCGATCATGGTGTTCGTGCTCGTCACCAGCATCGTTGGTTCGTTCCAGATCTTCGACACAATCGCCGTCACCACCCAGGGCGGCCCCGTCGACGCCACTCGAGTCATCTATTGGTTCATCTATCAGCACGCCTTCGAACGCTTCAACTTCGGCTACGCCTCCGCCGCATCGATCGTGCTCTTCGCCATTCTGGTCACGGTCAGCCTGATTCAGATGCGACTGCTCAAGGCGAACGAATCCGATCTCGGCTGACACGCGATCTCTCACCAGGTACAGGAAGGCACCATGGCCAACCAGGTTCTCGAACCATCCGCCGCTCGCAGCTCGCGCGATGCCCGCGCCGCCGGTACGTCGATTCAGCTCGACCGCGTCATCGCGTGGATCGTGGTCGCCCTGCTGACGATCCTCACCCTGTTTCCGTTCTATTGGGCACTCCGTACTGCGCTCTCGACGCAGCGGGATCTCCTCGCCGACCCGGCCAGCCTGTTGCCCGTCGGGTTCACGCTCGACAACTTCAAGGCCGCACTCGGCATGATCTCCACCAGCGACGCGGTTGCAAGCGGTGGCTCAGGGCGAACATTCGATTTCTGGAACTACCTGATGAACACGTTCATCGTCGCTACGATTGTCGCCGTCTGCCAGGTCCTCTTCAGCGCGATGGCTGCCTATGCGCTTGCCCGTCTTCGTTTCCCCCTCCGCAATGCAGTTTTCCTGATGTTCATCGGCGCGCTCATGGTCCCCGGCATTGTCCTGCTGATCCCGAACTTCGTCCTGATCTACGACCTCGGCTGGATCAATACCTATCAGGGCATCGTCGCACCCACCGTGATGATGTCACCGTTCGCGATCTTTTTTCTCCGCCAGTTCTTCCTTGGCATCAACCGCGACCTGGAAGAAGCGGCCTGGCTCGACGGCGCCGGGTATTTCGAAGTGTTCTGGCGCATCATCCTCCCCATCAGCAACGGGCCGATGCTGACGCTGGGCATCATCGTCTTCATCACCCAGTGGAACGACTATCTCTGGCCCTTCCTGGTTGGCCGCGACGAGGATGTTCGCGTGCTCACCGTCGCGCTGAGTGTGTTCCGCTCGCAGACCCCACAGGGTTCTCCCGATTGGCCCGGCCTGATGGCGGGCACCCTGCTCGCCGCCGTCCCCATCGTGGTCATCTTCCTGTTCCTGGGCCGGCGCCTCGCCACGTCGTTGCAGTTTACCGGCGTCAAGTAGGGGGCTCCCCTGGAAAGGAGGCACTATCAGCTCGTGCCCGACGAGCATCGACCCCCGGGCATCTCCAACGAGTTGCGCCGACCTGCCGGTCTGCGCCCCGCCATGATCGAAAGCGAGAGAGTGCACATGGTCACACAGAAGAAGCTGAATCGCCGCACCGTTGCCGCCGCCGCTGCCGCCGCTCCCTTCGCGCCGGCGTTGCTCACATCCACTGCGGCACAGGACGCGGTGACCCTGCGCTATGGTCTGTGGGACGCCAACCAGCTCCCCGCCTACCAGGCGTGTGCCGACGCGTTCACCGCAGCCAACCCCAACATCACCATCGAGATCGAGCAGGTCGCCTGGGACGACTACTGGACCAACATCCAGACCGGCATGGTGTCGGGATCGAACTACGACATCTTCACGAACCACCTCGCCAAGTACCCTGAGTTCATCTCAAAGAACCAGATCGTCGACATCCAGCCGTTCGTCGAGGCAGACGGCGTCGATGTGACCCAGTACGAAGGTGAGCTCGCCGACCTGTGGAGCCGCGACGGCCAGCGCTACGGCCTGCCCAAGGACTGGGATACCATCGCGGTGGTGTACAACGAAGACATGCTCGCCGCCGCCGGGCTCGACGCCAGCATCTTCGAGGAATGGACCTGGAACCCCGAAGATGGCGGCTCCTTCCGCGAGATCGTCGGCCAGCTCACGCTCGACGAGAACGGCAACAACGGGCTCAGTCCTGATTTCGACAGCTCCAACGTTCAGCAGTATGGGCTGGCGCTCGGTCTCGGCGACGCCTACGGTCAGACCGGCTGGAGCCTGTTCGCGGCAAGCACCGGCTGGCGCTTCATGGACGAGCCATGGGGAGAGGAATATCACTTCGGCGACGAGCGAGTGATCAACTCCGTTCAGCAACTGGCCGACCTCACACTTGTGGACAGGTTCAATGTTCCGGAGGAGGAGATCGCAAGCCTCAACTCGGAGACGGTATTCGCGGCGGGGACGGCGGCGTTGATGTTCCACGGTTCGTGGATGATCAATTGGATCGCCGACAACGTCACCTTCCCGTTCGGGTTCGGCCGCCTGCCAACCGGTCCGGAGGGCCGCATCTGCATGTTCAACGGGCTCGCCGATTCGATCTGGACCGGCACCGAACATCAGGAAGAAGCCTGGCAGTGGGTCAAGTACCTCGGCTCACCCGAGGCGCAGCAGATCGTCGGCAGCAGTGCGGTCGTATTCCCGGCGATCCCAGCCGCCGCTGAAGCAGCGCTTGCCGCGTTCGACGAGAAGGGACTCGATGTCTCGCCGTATCTCGAGCAGGCGCAGCAGGAGAACGGGACCTTCCTGTTCCCGATCGCGGATCACGCCTCCGAGTACACCTCCATCATGACGGCCGCGATGCAGTCGATCGCGCTGGGCGAGCAATCTGCCGAGGAGGCGCTGTCCGATGCCAACGAGGACGTGAACGATCTCTTCTAGTCGGTCCATTCTGCATCCCGACGCCGTAGATTGGTCGATTCCCGGGAGCCCGTCGCGGGCTCCCGCACACTGAATTCAGCCCCCCAACACACCAACGCGAGCCGCCGGCACGTCCGGCGGCATCAGAACCCTGCCCGCATGACGGAGATACGATATGGCCAGGATTACATTCATCGGCGCCGGCAGCACCGTTTTTGCCCGCAACCTGTTGCGGGATCTCTTCACGTTCCCCGAGTTTCACGACAGCACCATCCACCTCATGGACATTGACCCGGAGCGACTGCGTGATTCGGACACGGTGGCTCACCGCGTCGCCGCGGAGGCCGGAGCCTCACCGGTGATCGTCGCCACGACCGACCGTCGCCAGGCGCTGGCCGGCGCCGACTATGTGATCAACATGATTCAGGTCGGTGGCTACGAACCCGCGACCGTCACCGACTTCGAAATCCCGAAGCGCTATGGCCTCCGCCAGACGATCGGCGACACCCTCGGTATCGGCGGCATCATGCGCGGCCTCCGCACCATCCCGGTCCTGCTCGATATCGCGCGGGATATGGAAGAGCTCTGTCCCGAGGCGCTCCTTCTCAACTATTCCAACCCGATGGCCATCCTGACATGGGCGATCCATGCAAACTCGGACATCGCCACCGTTGGCCTGTGCCACAGTGTCTTCGGCACGGCGCGCGAGCTCGCCTGGGTCCTCGGCGTTCCCGCCGAGGAAATCGACTACCTGTGCGCCGGCATCAACCACATGGCGTTCTACCTGAAGTTTGAACGCAACGGAGAGGATCTCTACCCGCGCCTCAAGGAGCTTGCGGAGAACGACGGATTCCCATCGTTCGAACGCGTCCGCGCCAGCGTCCTGCGTCATTTTGGGTATTTCGTTACAGAGTCGTCGGAGCACTTCAGCGAGTACACGCCGTGGTACATCAAGGATGGCCGACAAGACCTCATCGACGGCTTCCGCATCCCACTCGACGAGTATCCGGCACGTTGCATCGACCAGCTCGCTGATTGGTCAGACATGCGTGCGGCCCTGCTCTCCGAAGATCCCAGCGCCTTGGAGACCTACCAGGCCAACCGGCGTTCAGCACTCAGTGGGATGTGGGAACGCCGCATTGCCGCAGTCGCGATGGACAATCCCAGGGAGGCCGAGTCGATGCGGGCCGAGCTGCTCAAGGATCGCGGCACCACGGCCGCCGCGCATTCCGGCGAATACGGAACGTCGATCATCCACAGTATCGAAACGGGGCAGCCCCGCGTTGTGTACGGCAACCTGCAGAACCGCGGCGCCATCTCGAACCTGCCGGGAGATTGCGTCGTCGAGATCCCGTGCCTGGTGGACACAAACGGATTGCAGCCAACGCTTGTCGGCGACCTGCCACCGCAGCTCGCGGCGCTCATGCAGACCAACATCAACGTCCAGCGCCTCACGGTCGAGGCTGCGCTGACCGGTCGACGCGACCACGTCTATCAGGCAGCCATGCTCGACCCGCATACCGCCGCCGAGCTCTCGCTCGACGACATCACCAGGATGGTTGACGACCTGATCGAGGCACATAGCGAGCTCCTGCCCGCGTTCGCATAGGATTCCGGTTCTCGAGTTCGGGTTAGACGCCGCCGCGAGGTGGCGGCGTCCCCGCGTTCGGGAGCGGACCGCCGGTGCCGTCACCGGCTGGCGATGATGGCGAGGCTTCCGGCGCGTTCGGTGAGCTCGCGACCTCCTGCGCGCGGTCGTTAACAAAGCCACCCAGGGGCCCAGCGACTTCGGTCATCCCTGGCGCATCCTCACGTCCTTCCGCCGCGATCGGTGAGGCATCTGACGCCGAATCGAGCGTCGCGGAGGTTGCAGCGGACGCCGGCTCGGGCGTCGAAGGTGTCGCAGGGGCCGGCGATGTGCGAGTGGCGCTGGCCACGTCGATCGTTGCCGTGCCCATGCCGATCGAGGCGTCCGCAGGCGATACGTCGGGCGCTGCTGGGTCCACCGATGCTGTATTCCGTACCTCGATGGCGGTGGGCGATGCGGCGACATCGGCCGCCCTCCCACCGTGCTGGATACCGATCGGCGTCCCTGGGGTAGCGAGAACGGCACCT
>JAUIGA010000253.1 GCA_030430125.1 Chloroflexia bacterium
GGGATCTCCTTCCGTATCCTGGTCGATTCAGCACCACCAAGATACCCGGGTCGATCCCCTCACTTCATCATCGCCGCCGTCTCACATGTTTCTGAACTTCCACACTCGTTGCACAACGGCGTCGTGCAGAAGGCACGAGGGCAGGGGAGTCCCTCCCCGACCAGCCGGCGGGAGCGTTCCGGGATTGCAGAGCGCTCCCGCCGCCCTGCAGGACATCGAACCGCGAGGTCGGGTATTGGTCTGGTCAATGTCACCTGCCGCCATCTCGGCGGTATTGCTTGATCAACGGCTCGACGACGCTGGCAACGACGCGATCCGCCTCGGAGTCCGACGATTGCAGGTCTGCCGACGTCGTGCCGGACACCGGAATCGCCACGGCCCGCAGCCGTTCGCCGGTTGCCACGTCAATGGCGCCCTGATACCAGAACAGGCGTTGGTCGTCAGCGGAATAGAAGCCCTCGACCTCGACCACGTTCTTGCCGTCCACGATCGTGTCGAAGATCGTTGGCGCCGATTTCGCATCCTTGCACTTGTTTTCGCCGCACTGGGTACCGCCCCAGTCGCCCTCGCACCAGGTGTTGCCTTCCTCGTCGGTTGTGTAGGTTCCCGATTTGCCCTTGTTCGGGCCGGACGTCACTGTGCACTTCTGACCAGGGACCTGTGTCCCTTTCTGCATGGCCACGAGTCTTGCCTCCCGAGTGCCCGGCGATGGACCGGTGCACTCGTCCATCTGCACGTCTCACCGTCGTTTCGCAGGACCCGCATTGATGGTAGGCTCGGAATAATGGGAACGCAAGCCGATATGTTACGTACTTGGTGCTTCGGACGGCGTGCGCCGGGGCGAAGTCGATCAGTTGCGAATACGCGGATCGAGGATGTCGCGCAGGCCATCGCCGAAGAGGTTCAGCGCCAGCACGACGAGCATGATCGCCACCCCCGGGAATGTCGCCATCCACCAGGAGTCGCGCAGATAGGTGCGCGCGCTGCTCAGCATCGCGCCCCACTCGGCGGTCGGCGCCTGTGCCCCGAGCCCGAGGTAGCTGAGACCGGCGGCGGCGAGGATGGATCCGGCCACCCCGACCGTCGCCAGCACGATCAGCGGGGCGGCGATGTTGGGGAGGATGTGCCGAAGGACGATCCTGGTGCGGACCGCCCCCAGCGATTGGGCGCCGACGACGTAGTCGAGCCCCTTGACGGTGAGCGTCGACGCGCGTGCGGTGCGCGTGTAGGCAGGTATCGATTCGATCCCGACGGCGATCATCACATTGAAGATGCTCGGGCCGAGGATCGCGACGATGGCGATCGCGAGCAGGATGCCGGGAAACGCGAGCATGATGTCCGTCAGCCGCATGATCAACCCGTCGACCCAGCCGCCGGCGAACGCCGCGGTCACGCCGAGGAGTGACCCCACAACCAGGGCGATGGCGATCGAGATCAGGCCCACGCGCAGCGAGATTTGCGCGCCGAAGATGACCCGGCTCAGGACATCGCGCCCGAGCTCGTCCGTACCGAACCAGTGGTCCAATGATGGCGCGGCGCGCCGGTTGGTCGAGATTTCGTTGGGGTCCGCCGGTGCGATCAACGGAGCGAGTACGGCGACCACGATGAAGAACAGGATGATCGTGCCGCCAATCATGGCGGCCGGCCGCCGGCGGAGCTTGCGGGTCGCCTGGCGGAACCAGCCACGATGACCGGCGGCGTTGAGGTTCTCAAGTTGCGGGCGGGGTGAAGCGGCAGCACGAATCACAATACCGTGACTCCTCGGCTAATTGTATCGGATTCGCGGGTCGATTACGGCGTACAGCAGGTCGATGGCGAGATTGACAAAGACATACAGCGCGGCAACGACAAGGACGATGCCCTGGATCTGCGGGAAATCGCGCGACTGGATCGCCGTGATGGTGTATCTCCCGAGCCCGGGGCGGGTGAACACCGACTCGACGATGACGGACCCCGCGAGCAGGCCGCCAAACTGCAGGCCAATGATCGTCACAACCGGGATCAACGCGTTGCGCAGCACGTGACGGAGAATGACCACCTGCTCCTTCAGCCCTTTGGCACGGGCGGATCGCACAAAGTCCACCCCCAGCACTTCGAGCATGGTGGATCGCGTCATGCGGGCGAGTACCGCCGCCGCCGGCGCCGCCAGCACGATGGTTGGCATGACGAGGGCCGCCGGCCCGGTGCCCACAATCGGCAACCATTCCAGCTTCACCCCCAGCAGCAGGATCAGGAGGATCCCGGACCAGAAGGTGGGAACGGAGATACCCAGGAGCGCGAAGGCCATGATCGACCCGTCGACCCACCCGCGCTTGCTGATCGCGGCGGCCACCCCGAGCGAAACGCCGACGACCGACGCCGCGACGACGGCGCACAGTGTCAGGATGAGGGTCGAGGGAAAGCGGTCCCGGATTTCTTCGAGAACCGGTTGCCCACTCCTGATCGACGTGCCGAGATCTCCCTGCACGACACCAGTCATGTACCGCCCGTACTGGACAACCAGCGGGTCGTTGAAACCCAGCTCTTCGCGCAGGCGGGCGGCATCCTCGGCCGTGGCCCGGTCACCGAGCATGACGACGACCGGGTCTCCCGGAACGAGGTGGCTCATCAGGAACGCGAGGATGGACACCCCAAACAGCACTGGGATGACCAGCAGGATACGCTTGACGATATAGGCGGTCATGATGTCCCCTGGAGCCCGGACGGCGGCGCAATCAGCGCCGCCGTCGCACAGCCGGCCCGGCCTGGCCCGGCGCTAGTCGATCCAGGCGTCGAAGAGCTCGGCGCGGTTATCCGCGTTGAACGTGGCGTTGTGGAGCGACTTGTTGAACCCCACGTAGTACTCGTCGATCCACAGCGGAACCCACAGCGCAAGATCAATGATGTACTGCTGAATCTCGGCGTAGATCCCCGCGCGCTCCTCCAGATCGACCGCGGAGCGCCCCGCGATGATCAGCTCGTCCAGATGGGGGTCGTTGATGTGGCTCAGGTTCAAGCCCTCACCGGCGTTGGACGAGTGGAACCAGAGAAAGGCGATGTCTGGGTCGCTGTAGGTGTACCCCATGAACTCCGCCTGATGGTTGCCAGCCTGCGCTTCCTCCAGCACCGTGGCGAACTCCATCTGCTGGATTTCCATCTTCACGCCGATGTCTTCGAGCTGGCTCTGCACCACCTGCGCGCCGCGATTCCAGGCGTCGGTGGGCAGGTTCAGCGCGGTGAACTCGAGGCGGTTGCCGTCTTTCTCCAGCGTGCCGTCGTCGGACGCGGTCCACCCGGCTTCGGCGAGTATCTCCTTCGCGCGGTCAGGATCGAACGATGGCGCGTACTCCTCGACTCCGTCCCAGTAGCCGAAGATGCTCGGCGACAGGAACCCATAGGCGACCTGGCCGTATCCCTCGATCGCGGCATCGAGGACATCCTGCTTGTTCACGGCGTAGTTCAGCGCCTGCCGCACGGCGACATCGTCGAACGGTGCGGCGGTCACATTGAACTCGAGGAACACCACGCCCTCGCGGTCGTAGCTGACGATCCAGCTGTTGTCGTCACTCGTGAGCCGCTCGATGTCCGTCGAAGGGATCGATGTCTGATGGATCTCTCCGACCTCGAAGGCCGCGACCCGGGCTGCCTCTTCGATGATCGACTGGAAGACCAGCGTCTCGATGTAGGCCGGGCCATCCTGGTGCAAGTACTCCGGCGCCCAGCGGTAGTCCGGATTGCGCTTCAGGATGATCCGGTCGCCGGTTCGCCACTCATCGATCATCCAGGGACCCGAGAGGACCGGGGTGCGCCCGAAATCGTCGCCCATGGACTCGATGGCGTCGGGACTGGCGATCGACAGGACCCCGGACGTGAGGTTGTCGAGCAGCGGGGTAAACGGCTCGCTGAGTGTGAACGAGAACGTGTAGTCGTCGGGCGCGTCGGTCGATTCCATCGGACCGAGCAGGCCGGCGGCGGTGATGGAGTTCGTCGCCGGATCCAGGATGCGGTCGAAGTTGGCCTTCACGGATGCAGCCGTCAGCGGGGTGCCGTCATGGAACGTGATGTCGTCGCGCAGGTTGAACGTCCAGGTCAGTCCGTCCTCGGAAACCTCCCACTCTCGCGCCACGCCACCGACGTATTCGCCATCGAAGTTCTGCGCGATCAGCGCGTCGCCGGCGTAGTTCAGGATCGTGTCCGAGACGGCGGCCCCGGTCTTGTGGGGGTCGAGGGTGTCGGGGAGCTCCGAGATGCCGAACACCCACTCGCCACCCTCGACGGGTTCACCTTCTGGTTCCGGGTCCCCGATTGGGCTCTGGGCGGCGAGCGCTCCATATGGCAACCGGGTGCCCGCGGCGAGCGCGCCAGCGATGCCGGCAGCCTTGAGACCGTTGCGACGTGTGAACTGCATGGTGATGACCTCCGAGGTTGGTGAAGTGTTCGAGTGTACGCGTCGACCTTCGGCGCACACGGTATCAGGGGCGTATCGTGGCGGCAATACCCAACGGTGCACATCCGTGCCGATCTGCGGAATTCCCGCACGTTCGCGTCTCGTCATGTCGGCACGAGGTCAGGGTGATACCCCACTGCGCGCGCCATTGCGTAGAGGCAGGGAGGGATGGTTTCGAGGCGCGACCAGACGAGGTGGTGTACGTTGCCGTTGAACTCCTTCACCCGACACTACCTGATCGCGGTTGCGGATGCTCGATGGCTGCATTTCGAGTTGTGTATCAGGAATGTTCTTTGTCGAGCAGGTCAAGGAACTCACGCGGAATGAGAATGGTGATCCCCCGGTATCGCTCCACACTCCTGAAGGGAAGGTCGCTAGTCACAAGGTAATCGACATTTCCCGAGATCGCGGTTGCAATGACGAGATCGTCTTCCGGATGCCGGACAACATGTTCAACGTGGGCGGTGATTGCAGTCATTTCGGCATTTCGC
>JAUIGA010000254.1 GCA_030430125.1 Chloroflexia bacterium
TCTCACCAGTGACGCCCCGCGCGATCTGGGATACACCACGGTCCACCCGAAGGCGCACGAGCGCACCGGGACGACGGTCGCGGCGGCGGTGGCGACGATACGTGAGGCGGCAGCCAACCGCGGTCAACCGTTCTTCCTCGATGCCGGCTTCTTCGAGACGCACCGGCCCTTTCCGAAGGCCCCGGAGAGGGCGGACCGCTACGTCGCGCCACCGCCGACCCTGCCGGACACGCCCGAGGTCCGGCGAGACATGGCCGACTACCAGCGCATGCTGACCGACCTCGACACCGCCTATGGCGCGATCCTCGACGCGCTTGACGAGACCGGCCTGGCTGACGACACGCTGGTGATTGCGACGACCGACCACGGTATCGCCTTCCCGTGGATGAAGTGCAACCTCACCGACCACGGCACCGGTGTGCTGCTGATCGTGAAGGGGCCGGGCGGATTCACCGGCGGTCGAGTGATCGACGCGATGGTGTCGCACCTCGATCTCTATCCGACAATCTGCGAACTGGCGGGCGTCGACCGGCCAGCCTGGCTGCAGGGGCGCTCGCTGCTGCCGCTGGTTCACGGCGAGGTTGACGCCATCCGTGATGCGGTGTTCGCCGAGGTGACCTTCCACGCCGCCTACGAGCCGCAGCGCATGGTGCGCACGGATCGGCATACGTTGATCCGGCGGTTCGGCGATCGCCGCACGCCGGTGCTGCCGAACCTGGACGACAGTCCCAGCCGCGATGCGATGCTGGCGGTAGGTTACGCTGACCTGGCGTTGCCGGAGGTTGCGCTGTTCGACAACCTGCTCGATCCGCAGCAGCGTATCGATGTCGCCGATGCGCCGGCATACCGGGCGGCGCGTGAGGACCTGCTGGCGCGGCTCGAGCGGTGGATGCGCGAGACGGACGACCCGCTGCTGGCCGGCGAGGTGGCGCTGCCGCCTGGCGCGCGAGTCAACGACGCGGACTCGGCGACGTTCAGCGAGGATCTGCTCGAAGCGGCCGACGATGGCACCGTGCGGCGCGTCCCCAACCCGCAGACCATCCGGTGATGCCCTTTGCGGCGAATGACATGGCGATCATGCGACACCGGGAAGTAGACTCGGGCTCTGATGCCCGGGTGGGAGCGGTTGAGGTCTGATCACCGATTGCAGGTGTGGGACAAGATCGCCCAGGGAAGGGCGGGCCTGCGTGCCCAGAGGACGGCAATTCTGCCAACCCCGTGCATCCGGCTGACAACAGACTGAACTCGTGTGTGGTCATTCGGGGAGCGCGTCGATCCAGGCGATCACCCGCTCGGCGTCATCGAGCGCATCTACAATTTGTCGCCTGGCTGTCGCATAGGCGAGATCGTAGTCGGCACTCGTTCGCAGCCGCTTGACCCTGAAGAGACGATTTCGCATGGTGACCGACAAATCGTCAGGTATCGCGCCGACCGAGAAGATCACCCGTTCGTGGGAGCCGAGCCGGCGGCCGGTACTGGTTCTGCCCCTGATCCCCTGATCGTCAACATACTCACGCGCGACGAGAAACGCAGCATAATTCGCACGATTCAACGCTGAACGCAATGCAGCTTCATCGTCGCTCACCGCCAACACCGTTGCCGCCAGCGAGAGATATCGGCGCGGATCAAACATGCGTATTCACAGCACGGCCACCAGCACAAGCTCCGGATAGTCCCGGAGGATCTCCTCCGCCTTCTGCTCCACGATTACGATGTGCCGAAATCGATCGTCGCCTGTGTAAATCGTTGGAACCCAGACGGTCACCGGGAACAGTACATCGTCCTCATCGTAGTCGACAGAGGTGGATTCCACACCAGGATACGACTCCAGCATGTGGATAGTCCGCACGATGGCGTCAAGAAGACCCGGATGTTCCACTTCCAACGCTTGCAGATGCTCTCGAATGTTGAAGCCACGGTGATGTGGAACGATACGCTCCCGAATTGCGTCCGGGAGCCCAGGAAGCTGAGATTGCATCGACGCGTGAGCCATGGAGCAGCCTCCGGTGTTGGGCCTGCGGGGGTGATGCCGACTCCATTATGCGCCACCCTCGACCCGCATCCCGCACCCTACACCACGAACGTCCCGTCGCGCATGAAGGGCTCGCCGTCGACATCGACCTGCCCGCCGTCGCGCAGGTCGGCGATCATGTCCCAGTGGATCGAGCTCGTGTTGGTCGATCCCGTCTCCGGGTATCCCGCGCCGACCGCCATGTGGACGGTGCCGCCGATCTTCTCGTCGAAGAGGATGTTTTTCGTGAACCGGGTGATGTCGAAGTTGGTGCCGAATGCGAACTCGCCCAGGTACCGCGCTCCCTCGTCGCAGTCGAGCTGCTGCAGCAGGTAATCTTCGTTCTTCGACGCGGACGCCTCAACCACCTTGCCGTGCTCGAACCGCAGCCGGATGTCGTCGATCTCTCGCCCGGCGGTCACTACCGGAAAACTGAAGCGGATGGTGCCGTTGACCGAGTCCTCGACCGGCCCCGTGAAGATTTCGCCGCTGGGGAAGTTGCGCTTGCCGTCGCTGTTGATCCAGGAGCGGCCTTCGATCGAGAGTGTCAGGTCGATGTCCGGCCCCGTGAGACGCACCTGACTGCGTCCGTCGAGCCAGTCGATCAGCCGCTGCTGCTCCGCCTTGAGCTCGAGCCACGCCTGCACCGGGTCGTCTCGGTCGAGCTTGCAGGCGCCCAGCACGAACTCGGTATAGTCGCTCGTGTCCATGTCGGCGTCCTGGGCAAAGGCGTCGGTCGGGTACAACGTCAACGTCCAGTCCATCGCGCCGGTCGCCGCCCGCTGCATCATCGTCTCGACCAGACCCCGCCGTGCCTTCTGGTAGACCGCCTGCCGGGCCGGATCGACACCTGCCAGACTCCGGGTGTTGGTCTCGGCCATGACCTGGATGGCGACGTCCGCCTCCTCGCGAACGAATCGCTCGATCGGTGAGATGTACGCGAGCTGCACGTCCGATCCGAGCTTGAGCAGCGTGGCCGGCGCGCTCCGCTGCGACGGCAGCAGCACGGGATGGGCGCCGCGTTCGACAACCTCGCGGTAGATCTCGTGCAGCAGCGGCTCCGCGATCGTGTCGCCAACGATCGCAACCACCTGGCCGGCCTGAATTTCGACCGAGTATCCCGTCAGGGCCTTCGCCCACTTCACCATCCGCGGGTCCGCCATACCTTGTCCTCCAATCGTCGATCATCGTCACTGCATCCGCGTGGGATGGTACCAGTTGGCCGTGTTCCGGGCCGACCCCATCGCCGCGCGCGACAACATGGAGTTGGAGAAATACAGTTCTGTGGTTGTACAGCGTGTACGGTCGGGCAATTTCATGTTCCGTTCAGAAAAAGCCGTACGGTCACCTGTGCAACGCTGCCCGGTGCCGCATACAGTCAATAGTGGGGCGAGTCCACCGCAGACTCGGTTCGCCGGTACCCCGTGTACCCCGCAGGCCGGCGAGCACCTTGGGAGGGAAGAGGGAGAGAAGGACACATGCTGACGCTCCGGGAGGCGCGGCAACAGCGACATCTGTCGCAGCAGGCTCTGGCGGATCGTGCCGGCGTGGCGCGGGTGACCGTGTCACAGATCGAGTTGGGCAAGTCCGGACCGCGACCGCACGTGGCCCGGCGCCTGAGCGAGGCACTGGATATGCTGCCGTCCGAGATCGTCGAGTTCTCCGAGGCCGCCAAGATGATGGCACTGCCTCGACCGACGATCCTCGCCGCCGACGAGGCGGCTGGCGAAACGGATAGAGCGCCCGCCGAATAACCTGCATCGCGACGCTGGTCGGTGACTCCCCACCACCGTCCGCGACACGAAGGCAATCGGGACCGGGGCGTGCAGCAAGGGATGCACGCCCCGGTCCCGATTCGTCGTCCCTGTCGTGTGAAACGTGCGGTGTCGTGGGGAAAGATGGTCCCCGGTGTCGACGGTCCGCTCGACCCATGTGGCTGAGATGGCGGTCCCTTGCGTCCGCAGATCCGGTGCGCAGACTGGATCACGGGACCGCCGTGGAATAGACAGACCTGGTACAGAGCGATTGCCCGGGCCACAAGCATTCGCCCTGACGACATCCGTCCATTCCTCACCGCGAGGGTGCGAACGGCGCGCCGACAAACCGGCGACACACTGGCATTCTGCCGGTCAACACCGTGGCCATGCATCGGCCAATTGGTGTAGATGAGGGGCAATCGGCGGGTGTAGGCACACCCGTCGATGCGCAGCCTGTTCCGGCGGGAAGGCATTTCGGTCCCATTCCGGACTGCAGTCGTGTGCCGGATCTCGGCGAAACGACGCTGTGCCCTCCCCGCGGCGAGCGCCGCTCCCGGAACCCGGTCGGAGCCTGCGGTGTAGGATCAATAGGCACGCATGCCAGGAAGGAGCCGGAATGCGCACACCGATCCTCCGCCCCGCGATCCTGACGCTCGTCGTGGTCATGCTGATCGTGCCGTTTGGCGCCCTTGCCGGCCAGGCAACACCGGTCGCCAGCGACGGCTGCGACGTCACGTTGCCAAACGGGGGGACGCCTCCTGCACAGGAAGGCGATGTTCGATACTTCGGCAGTGGCGCGCCGGACGCCTCGCTCTGGCTGCTGATGCACTGGGACGGTGGCGTCATCACGCCGGACCCACCGGCGAGCCGTGGTGTGACCGACGGGTATCCCCTGAAGTTCGCCTTCTGGCGTGGCGTAGGCAGCGGCGAGATCGCGGTCACCGCCGTATCGGCCCGTGGTGAGGCGGTTGGCCCGGACGCGTTCGCGCCCTTCCAGGGTGACCCCATACCCGGCTTGCATCCAATCGGCGGGGAGGTGCCGGAGCTGGACTGCTGGACCTTCACCGCCACTGACGGCAACGACACGTTGACGTGGACACTGCGGCTTGCCTCGCCGTTCGGTGAC